>NZ_JAQYXC010000307.1:0-362 GCF_036322365.1 Streptomyces sp. SP18CS02 | reverse complement strand
GGGCGCCTCCTCGACGGGGGCGGCGTCCTGGGCGGGCGCCTCGGCCTGGACGGCCGGGGCGGCGGCCTCGACCGGGGCGGGCTCCTCGGCGGGCGCCTCGGCGGCCGTGGGCGCACCGGCGGGAGCGGTCGCCTTGCGGGTGGCACGACGACGCGGACGACCGCGAGGGGCGGCCTCGGCCTCGTCGGCCGGCGCCTCGGCGGCGGGGGCTTCCGCGGCGGGGTCCTAGGACACCACGGGTGCCACGAACGGGGCCGACACCTCGGCTGGGGCCTCGGCGGCCTTCGGCGCACCGGCCGGAGCGGTCGCCTTACGGGTGGCGCGACGGCGCGGACGGGCCGCGGGCGCCTCCTCGACCGGCG
>NZ_JAQYXC010000306.1:0-192483 GCF_036322365.1 Streptomyces sp. SP18CS02 | reverse complement strand
CCCGTAGCTCGTAGGGTCCGCCTGGAGCGGCAACATTCTCACCGGCGCGCGGGTGCTGTCGCTTCTCGTGAACATCGAACACGCCGGCGGCCGGGGTGCCTCCCGAAGCACTGAACAACCGCTGTCGAAACCGGTGAACAAAGCCAGACCCCGCCGGAACCCTTCTCCCCGGCCACGTCCTGTACGGCCGTGTCGCTCACCAAGAGGAGTGGCCATAGAGGCTCCGAGTGTCGGTGCCAGCATGATCGTGGCCCCCAGGTACTGTCACGACCCGGGTGCCTGGTTCTGTTCCGGTTTCCAAGTAGCGGTGACCGTCAGATGCGCCTGACCGCTGCCACTGACAATGCCGAGCTTGAGGTCGTTTCCGAGCCGAACGCCGAAGGTGACGGACACCTCAGTGGGCGAAGTCGCCCCGGTGGTGACCGCGTCGTGCACGTCCTAAACCAGCGAGCCGAGGGGTTGCAGCGTCGTACGCAGCGCGTCGGCGGCGACGGCAGCGGCCGCCCGCCTTCGCCTGGCGACCGGACAAGCGGGCCGATGCCGCCCGGTGCCTGCTCCGCGTCGGAGGTGGGACGCTCCGCGCGCTGGATCAGGAAGTGGACCGTGGGCTGCACTCTGGTGTGGATCCTGCCGAATGCGCGCGCCGGGCTGGCCAGAGCGTCCAAGTGCTCTGCCAGCACTACGCCAAGTTCCTGGACGGTCTTCAGGAGCGTTCCAACCGGCTCATCGAGGAGCCGATGCAGGAGTGGAACCGGCGCAGCGAGGACAGCAGCGCCAAGGGCTGAGGCGCAATCTGGCCCGTGTATGGCCCGGAACTGCTGGTCAGGACTGGGATACGGGCGGGATGAACTGGAAGAAGAGGAGTATTTCGACGCCTCCCCCAGGGGAAGGGGCGTGCGCTCCAGGAAGGCGCCTGACCCGGGGAAAGCCCCAGGTCAGGCGCCTTCTATCGGGCCGCTAGAAGAAGCCGAGCCTCTTCGGCGAGTACGACACCAGCAGGTTCTTCGTCTGCTGGTAGTGGTCCAGCATCATCCGGTGGGTCTCGCGGCCGATCCCGGACTGTTTGTACCCGCCGAACGCCGCGTGGGCCGGGTACGCGTGGTAGCAGTTCGTCCATACGCGACCCGCCTGGATCGCGCGACCCGCCCGGTACGCGGTGGAGCCGTCCCGTGTCCACACGCCCGCGCCGAGGCCGTACAGCGTGTCGTTCGCCGTCGCCATCGCGTCGTCGAAGTCGGTGAACGAGGTCACCGCCACCACCGGGCCGAAGATCTCCTCCTGGAAGACGCGCATCCGGTTGTCGCCCTCGAAGATGGTCGGCTGCACGTAGTAGCCGCCCGCCATCTCACCTTCGTAATCGATGCGCTGGCCTCCCGTCAGGATCTTGGCGCCTTCCTGCTGACCGATGTCCAGGTACGACAGGATCTTCTGGAGCTGGTCGTTCGACGCCTGTGCGCCGATCATCGTGTCCGTGTCCAGGGGGTGGCCCGGCACGATCCGCTCGGTGCGGGCGATCGCCGCCTCCAGGAACTCGCCGTAGTGCCCGCGCTGGATCAGCGCACGCGACGGACAGGTGCACACCTCGCCCTGGTTCAGGGCGAACATCGTGAACCCCTCGAGCGCCTTGTCGCGGAAGTCGTCGTCCGCCGCCCACACGTCGTCGAAGAAGATGTTCGGCGACTTGCCGCCCAGTTCCAGTGTGACCGGCTTGATG
Organism: Streptomyces sp. SP18CS02; assembly: GCF_036322365.1. Lineage (NCBI taxonomy): Bacteria > Bacillati > Actinomycetota > Actinomycetes > Kitasatosporales > Streptomycetaceae > Streptomyces > Streptomyces sp. SP18CS02. Next base: position 190,769 of record NZ_JAQYXC010000306.1, on the reverse strand, counting down.
TTCTCGGAGGCGTACTGCATGATCAGCCGCCCGGTCGTCGTCTCACCCGTGAACGCGATCTTCGCCACGCGAGGGCTGGACGCCAGCGGCTTGCCCGCCTCCACCCCGAAGCCGTTGACGATGTTGACCACACCGGGCGGCAGCAGATCCGCGACCAGCCCCATCAGGACGTGGATGGACGCCGGAGTCTGCTCGGCGGGCTTGAGCACCACCGCGTTGCCCGCCGCGAGCGCCGGCGCCAGTTTCCACGTCGCCATGAGGATCGGGAAGTTCCACGGGATGATCTGCGCCACGACGCCCAGCGGCTCATGGAAGTGGTAGGCGACGGTGTCCTCGTCGATCTGGCTCAGCGTGCCCTCCTGGCCCCGCAGCACTCCCGCGAAATAGCGGAAGTGGTCGATGGCCAGGGGGATGTCGGCGGCCAGCGTCTCGCGAACCGGCTTGCCGTTCTCCCAGCTCTCCGCGACCGCCAGCTCCTCCAGATGCGCCTCCATCCGGTCGGCGATCCTCAGCAGCACGCCGGCCCTCTCCCCGGCGGCCGTCCGGCCCCAGGCAGGTGCCGCCGCGTGCGCCGCGTCCAGCGCCCGCTCGACGTCCTCGGCCGTGCCGCGGGCGATCTCGGTGAAGGGGCGGCCGTCGACCGGGCTCGGGTTCTCGAAGTAACGGCCGCGCGCGGGCGGCACGTACTCACCGCCGATCCAGTGGTCGTAGCGGGACGCGAACGAGACGATCGCGCCCTCGGTGCCGGGCGCTGCGTAACGGGTCATCCACGGGCCTCTCTCGAAGAGCGCCGCCCGCCGTCCGGGCGGCGCTCACGCCGAGGCTAGGAACCGGGACGTTGCAACCGCGTTGCACGGACCGTCCCCAGCTCGGCGTCGAGCGCCCGCACCCGCGCCTGGACCGGCGGACGCCGCCCGGCCGGTACCGCGGCGGCCAACGCCCGCCACACCGCCACATCGTCCTCGCCCCAGGGGCTGTACGCCCAGTCGGCCAGCAGCGCCGCGTCGCCCCGCGCGAGCAGCGCGGCCCGGACCTGGTCGGCGAGCAGCCGCCGCTGCCGGACCACCGAGGGCGCGCACGAGCCGGGCAGCAGCGGACCCGCGTACGCGCTCAGCGCGGCCGTCACCGAGCCGGAGGCGAGCCGACGGGACACGGTGTCGAAGTCCGCGTCCGGCGAAGCCGTCAGACGGTAGGGTCGCGAACACAGCACACCGGGCCCCAGCAGGGCGCGCAGCCGGGACAGTTCGGCCCGCAGGGTGACGGGGGTGACCGCACCCTCCTCGTACAGCGCGGCCATCAGCTCGTCGCCTCCGAGGCCCTGCGGATGGTGTGCCAGCACCACCAGGATCTCGCTGTGCCGACGGCTCAGCCGCACCTCGCGCCCGTCCACGACCAGCAGCGCCTCGTCCCGGCCGAGCGCCGACAGCCTGGCCCGGTCCACGGCGGGGGCGGGGGAGAGCAGGGCCAGCTGCGACTCGGCCGCCCTCGCCACCGCCTGGACGAACGCCAGGCTGTGGGGGTGCGCCAGCCGGTCTCCGCCCGTGATGTCGACCGCGCCCAGCAGCCGCCCGGTACGCGGATCGTGGACCGGCGCGGCCGCGCACGTCCACGCCTGCACCGGCCGCCGGAAGTGCTCGGCGGCGAAGACCTGTACCGGACGGTCGACGGCGATCGCCGTCCCGGGAGCGTTCGTCCCCGCCGCGGACTCCGCCCAGCGCGCGCCCGCCACGAAGTTCATCCGCCCGGCGCGCCGCAGTGCCCCCGTATGGCCCTCCACCCACAACAGCCGCCCGTGCGCGTCGCACACCGCGACAAGGTGCTCGCCGTCCCTGGCGTACGCCCCCATCAGCTCCCGGATCACCGGCATCGCGCCGGCCAGCGGATGCCCGGTCCGGTACGCCTCCAGCTCGTCGTCGCCCAGCTCCACACAGGCCGTGCCGTCCGGACTGACCCGGGCCCGCGCGGACCGTCGCCACGACTCGGCCACCACCGGGCGGACCGCTTGCCGCACCCGCCCGTCCGCGGTGAACGCGTCATGGGCGCTGCGCAGCGCACCGGACCGCTCCACGGGGTCGGCACCCGGTTCCAGAGCCACCCAGGAGTCGCTCAACTCGGCCTCCCCATCGAGGACATCGGTGACGCCCACCCCGTACCGGTGCCATCGTGGCCGCTGCGCCGGGTGCCCACAAGCGCGCGATGACAACCGGCCGGACACGTTCCTCGCGTACACTCGTCGGCGGGCCGTGACTGGCGCTTGGGTGGATCACCACCGGGGAGCGGCCCGGCGGACCTCCGTCACTGCCGTGCGCCTGGGCGATCAGCGATCAGCTTCCGACGCCCAGGAGGACCCATGTCCACCACCTCGTCCGCCCGCCTCATGGACGGCACCGCCCACGCCCGCCGACTCGTCGACGAGACCGCTGTCCGCGCCGCCGGCATCACCCGCCGTACCGGAACCCGGCCCTGTCTGGCGACCGTCCTGGTCGGCGAGGATCCCGCCTCCGTCACCTATGTACGGATGAAGCAGGCCCGCTGTGAGAAGGCCGGCATCGCCTCCCGGCACATCGAACTGCCCGCCACGACGACCACCGACGAGCTCGTCGCCGCCCTCGAAGGCCTCTCGCGCGACCCCGACGTGCACGGCATCCTGCTCCAGCACCCGGTCGGCCCGCACATCGACGAGCGGGCCGCGTTCGAGGCGATCGCCCCCGAGAAGGACGTCGACGGGGTGACGGTGAGCTCCTTCGCCACGATGAGCTTCGGTCTGCCCGGCTTCGTCTCCTGCACGCCGGGCGGCATCATGCGGCTGCTCGACGCATACGAGGTCGACCCGGCGGGCAAGCGGGCGGTCGTCGTCGGTCGCAGTGCCATCCTCGGCAAGCCCGCGGGGATGCTGCTGCTCGCCAGGAACGCCACGGTGACCTACTGCCACTCGTACACCACCGACCTGTCCTCCGCCGTACGGGAGGCCGACATCCTGGTCGCCGCCGTCGGACGGCCCCGCTTCATCAAGGGCGAGGACATCAAGCCCGGCGCCGTGGTGATCGACGCCGGGTACAACCCGGGCAACGTCGGCGATGTCGACTTCGACTCCGCGGTGACCCGGGCAGGGCTGATCACACCGGTCCCCGGCGGTGTCGGGCCGATGACCATCGCGGTGCTCCTCGCCCAGACGGTCGACGCGGCCGAGCGTCTGCTCGGCCTGGCCTGACGGCCGGCTCAGCCGATCGCCTCGGCGTACTGGCCGAGGTAGCGGAACCGGCCGCCCTTCACCTCGAAGAGGAACAGCGCGTCCATCGTGTAGCCGGACTTTTCGTCGTGGTAGGCGAGATCCCTGCTGATGCCCTTGTGGCTGATCTCCCGCAGTCGGCGGGCGATCGCGCCCCGCTCGGCCAGGGGTCCGCCGTCCACGTCCAGCGCCTCGGCGAGAAAGCGCACGGCGTCGTACGCCTCGGCCGCGTACCAGTACGGCGTGGTGCCGAAACGTTCCCGGTAGGCGGCGGTGAAGGCACGGGCAGCGGGCTCCGCCGACGGATCGATGAAGGTGGTCGCGAAGACCCAGCCGTCGGCGGCGGCCCCCGCCGTGCGCAGGAACGCCGGTCCGAAGGCGCGTTGTGTCGCCATGCGCGCCCCGGTGAAGCGGGCGGACGCGAGAGCCGCGGCCAGTGCGCCGGCCCGCTCGGCGTCCCCGGCGAACACCACGGCGTCCGAGCGGGCGGCCACCGCCTCGGCGGCGAGCGCCCGGGGGTCGAGCCTTCCGGCCGGGATGGTCCGGAGGGTGACGGACCGCCCGCCGGGCAGGAGCGCCCTGCGGATGTAGTCGCACAGGATCCAGCTGAAATCACCCTGGGCACGGTCGTCGACCAGCATCACCCGGCGGGCGTCGACCCGCCCGACCAGGTACTTGACGCACGGGGCGGACATGAGGTCGTCCGAGCTCTGGAGTGCCGCATGGGAACGGAATACGGACGTCGTCGCGCCTCCGCCGACATGTGCCCCGGTGCCGACCGAGACGGACAGCAGCGGCATCACCGCCGTGGTGTAGGTCTTCTCGACCGCTGCCAGGCCGGCGTCGGTGGTGGGTCCCAGGACGGCCAGCACAGCACGGTCCGCCACGATCCGCCGGGCCAAGGAGGCAGCCCGGGCCGGGTCACCGGCGTCGTCGTAGGCGCTCAGATCGAGCGTGAAGGGCTGGGCGGACCCGGCGTTGAGCTGCTCCACGGCCAGCCGCGCGCCGTCCCTCTCGGCCCGGCCCACATCCTTGTGCGGGCCGGAGAGATCGCCGTGGAAGGCGATGGCGAGAGCGGGGCGGTCACCCGTCGGGGCCGCCCGGCGGTTTCGGCCGGTCGCCCACCACAGGGCGGTGCCTCCCGCGGCCAGGGCCGCGGCCGAGGCGGTCGACAGCAGGACGCGCCGACTGGGCCCTCCTCGCGGGGCCGCGCCGCCCACCGGCACGGCGGTCACGGTCGCGGCGTCGTGAGGGACCGCGCCCGGTGTGAGCGGGCCGGGCGTGGCCGGGGAGGTGCCGTATGCCGGGGAGCCGTCCGCCGGGCGGCCCGGGTCCGGCGCCGGGTCCGGCGCCGACGCCACCTGCGTCGGTTCGATCGCGCCGACCGCGAGCACCGTGGCCGAGCGGTCCGCGATCAGCCGGGTGACCGCCTCGGGGAGCCAGTGCGTGACGCCGGCCGGCCCGCTCCCGGCCGCCGCGTCGAGTTCCTGGCGCAGCGAGGCGGCGGTGGGGCGGAGGGCCGGGTCCTTGTCGAGGCATGTCCGCAGCAACGACTCCAGTCCGTCCGGCACCCCCTGCAGATCGGGGTCCTCGTACACCGTGCGCAGCAGCATCCCGGCGGAGGCGCCCCCGCCGAACGGCCGTACCCCGCTCACCGCGAACGCCAGGACGCACCCGAGCGAGAACACGTCACTGGGCGGACCGATGGCCCCGCCCCGCGCCTGTGCCTGCTCCGGGGACAGGAACCCGGGCGAGCCGATGATGACGCCACTGGAGGTGAGGGCCGTGCCGTCGGGAGCCCGGGCGATGCCGAAGTCGATGAGCCGGGGCCCGTCCAGGGACAGCAGGACGTTGCCCGGCTTCACGTCCCGGTGCACGAGCCCCGCTCGGTGCACGGCCTCCAGGGCCTCGGCCAGACGCGCCCCCAGGACCCGCACGGTGCCGTCCGGCAGGGGCCCGTGCGCTTCCAGCACCTCTGCCAGCGACGGACCCGGCACGAACGCCGTCGCCAGCCACGGGGCCGGTGCGTCGGGGTCCGCGTGCAGCAGCGGGACCACCCACGGGCTGTCCACGCGCCGGGCCGCCGCCACCTCACGGCGGAAGCGGGCGCGGAAGCCCTCGTCGTCCGCGTGGACCGCGCGGATGACCTTCACCGCGGCGACCGCGCCCCCGGGCGATCGGGCCAGGAACACCACTCCCATGCCGCCCGCGCCGAGGCGGCCCAGAAGTCGGTAGCGGCCCACCCGCGACGGGTCGGCCGGGCGCAGTGGTTCCATCACGCGAGCGGAGCCGGACCCGCGTACACGAACCGGCCCCGCTCGACCCGCCAGAGGAACACACCGGTGCCGTCGATGACGAGCGACGCCGCGTTCGGCTGGAACGCGAACGCCTTGGTGATGCCCCGGTACGTGGCCGCCCGCACCGCCGCCAGCAGATCCTCGCGGGTCCTCCGGCCCTTCGGGAGCGTCGACAGCGCCTTGAGCAGCATGCCGCTCACGTCGTACGCCTCGGCGGCCCACCGGGGCGGGGCCTGGCCGTAGCGCCTGCCGTAGGCGGTGGCGAACGTCCTCGCCTCCGGTTTGACCGAGGCGTCGACGACCGGCGCGGCGATCACCCAGCCCTCGGCCGCCTCCCGGGCGGCGGACAGGAAGCGGGGGTCGAGCAGAGCGGGCCCGGAGACCCGCGCACCGGTGAAGTCCCGCTCCCGCAGGGTCCGGGCGATCAGCGCCGCACGGTCGTGCGGACCCGCGTAGACGACGGAGTCCGCGCCGCCCGCGACCATCGCGTCGACCGCCGGGCCGAAGTCGGCGCGCAGCAGGCCGACCACCTTGGGCACGGAGGGGTAACGGTCCTTCTGCAGCAGTCGGCTGATCGTGCTGCTGATCTCCCAGGCATAGGCGTCGCCGGCGCGGTCGTTGATGATGCCGATGGTGCGTGAGCGCCCCGGGCCGCGCAGATAGGGGGCGAGGTAGAAGGGCATGAGGGTGTCCGGCAGCCGTGCGTGCAGGAACGACCGGAAGCCGCCGTTCGCGAGGGTGATCGCTCCGGGGGAGACCGCGACCACCGGCAGCAGCGCCGCGTCGTACGCCGGGAGCGCGGCCTCGGCGGTGGCGTCGGTGCTGGGTCCGACGACGGCCAGGACCGACGCGTCGGCGGTGAGCTCCTTGGCGAGCCGGGCCGCCGTGGCGGGGTCACCCTTGTCGTCGACCACCTCGGCCCTCAGGTCGTACGGCCGGCCGGTCCGCGCGTTGAACTCCTCGACGGCCAGCCGCAGTCCCCGCTCCTGGGCCCGCCCCGTCTCCCGGTGCTCGCCGCTCAGATCGCCCTGGGCGGCGAGGGTGTACGAGGCGCGGCCCGAGGAGGTGGCGCCGGGACGGCGGTCCTCGCCCCGGGTCAGCGCCCACAGCCCGGTCCCACCGCCCGCCGCGAGCACCACCGCTCCGCCGGCCAGCAGGAGACGGCGGCGCCCCGGCCCCCGGCCGGCCGCGTCGTCGGCTGTGTCCTTCGCGGTGTCCTCGCCGGCGCCCGCGGAGCCGTCGCCGTCCGGGGCGGTGCCTCCCGCCACGCCGTCCGGGGCCGCCGCGGCACTCTCCCCGGCCGTACCCTCCGGGCGCCCGGCGGGGTCCTCCGCCACCGCGACCTGCGTGTTGTCGACGTCCGGCAGCCCGAGCGCCGCCGTCGAGCGTTCGGCGATCAGCCGGGTCACCGCCTCGGGCAGCCAGCCCGGGGCGTCACCGCCCTCCTCCGCACCGTCCTCGGCCAGCTCCCGCACCACGTCCTCGGCGACGGGCCGCCGCTCGGGGTCCTTCTCCAGACAGCGCCGTACGACCTCCAGCACCGAGGCCGGCACGCCGTCCAGGTCGGGGGAGTCGTGCACCGCCCGGTACAGCAGCGCGTCCACGGGACCCGATCCGAACGGCGGCCGGCCGGTCGCGGCGAACGCCAGGACGCAGCCGAGGGAGAACAGGTCGCTGGGCGGCCCGACGGTTCCCTCGCCCTGCCCCAGGGCCTGCTCGGGCGACAGATAGCCGGGGGTGCCGACCACCAGACCCGTCGCCGTCAGCACGGTGTCCTCCGGCGCCCGCGCGATGCCGAAGTCGATCAGCCTCGGCCCGTCGTGGGCGAGCAGCACATTGCCGGGCTTGAGGTCCCGGTGGACCAGCCCCGCCCGGTGCACCTCGCTCAGGGCCAGGGCCAGCCGTCCGCCGAGGAGCCGCAGCCCCCGCCCGGTCAACGGCCCGTACGCGGTCACGGCCTCGGCCAGCGAGGGCCCCGGCACGAACGCGGTGGCGAGCCACGGGGCCCGGGCGTCCGCATCCGCGTCCACCACGGGTACCGCCCACCGGCTGGTGATCCGCCGGGCCACCGCCACCTCACGGCGGAACCGCTCCTTGAAGCCCTCCTCCTCGGCGTACTCCGCCTGAAGGACCTTCAGCGCCACCAGCGGGCCCACGGGCGAGCGCGCCAGATAGACGACGCCCATGCCGCCGGCGCCGAGGCGCCCCAGCAGCCGGTGGCCGGCGATGCGGGAGGGATCGGACGATCGCAGCGGCTCCATCAGACCTGACCCTTCAGTGCGGCCTGGACGCGGTCGAGCATGAGGACGGCGCGCACGACGAACTGCTCGACCTCGGCCGTGGTGTACCCCTTGGCGCCCTTCAGCGCGACCGCCACCGTCACCGTGCCCAGACGGTGGACCAGCCACCGGTACTCGTAGGTGCCCTCACCGCTGCTGTAGAGACCCTTCTCGATCAGGGTGTCGTCGGCATAGTGGTTCTGACGGCGCCCGTACGGGCTGCCCGCCGACATCAGCTGGGTGATCCGCTCGTCGGCGCGCACCTGCTGCTCCGGGCAGCGCAGCACCTCCTCCAGGGTCGTCGCCATCTGGTCGTCGGCGCCCGCCTCGGTCGCGTGGACCGTCACCACGGCCGTCACCTTGAAGGTGCCCCGTCCTGCGCTGCCGGGCAGTTCGCTGTAGCGGGACAGCGAGGCGAGCACACCCGGGGGCAGCTTCTGCCGCTGCCACTGGCACCGCTCGTCCAGCACCGCCGCCGTCCCCGGCCGGCTTTCGGACGTCGACTGGGCGACGAAGTCGCGCCCCCAGTCCTGCGGCCGCAACGTCACCGTGTCGGCCAGCGACTGTGCCTGCCGGGCCGTTCCGGGGACCCGCGCCGGATCGGCCCTGAACGGGCTGGTGGGCGTTGCGCCGTCCGGCGGCCGCGGTGCCGACGGCGACATGCCGGAGGCCGGGGAGGACGGGCGGGTACCCGGCTTCGGACCGTCCTGACCGCTGCCACCGCCGCAGCCGCCGAGCAGCGCCGCGACGGCGCTCATCGCCGCGAGCCCGCGCAGCCGCGAACGGCGTCTGCGCGGAAGGATCCCGCCACTCATCCCCGCCCCCCTCGTACCGCCGCGGCCCCCCGCGGCGCTGGTGATCGTACAGAGGAGGACCGGGCTCGTGGGCCGGTTCCCGCAAGTGCCCTCCCACGGGTTGTCAGCACGGCTGACGCCAGGGGTCGAGTCTCAGGTTCTTGCGCATGGACGACAGGCCCAGCCGTCGCGACTCCGGGCAGAACTCCTTGGCCGTCAGGGCGTATTCGACGTGGAACACCGCCTTGCCGGCCTCGACGAACGGAGTCAGCAGTGCGCACTCGCGGTACTGGGCGCACTCCTCGTTGACGGCGAAGTCGAAGTCGTCCACCAGCGCGCGGATCTGCGGCAGATCGTTCTTGAGGCCCACCGACAGGCCCCGCTCGTGCGCGATCCGCGCGATCATGCGGTTGTAGGCCAGTTGGTGCTCGGTCCTCAGCGGGAACCCCGTGTCATTGAGGTACCCGTCCAGGAGGTCAGGCTCCACCGCGTCGAACCCCTTGGCACGGCACATGTCGAAGCGCCGTTCCATCAGCGGGCGCAGAACGTCCAGCCGGCGGATGTCGAGCCAGCGCTCGCCGTCCCAGCCGTTGGCGCGGCCGCGCACGGCGGCCGGGAAGGCGTCCTTGTCGGGGCGGAAGTCCTCCCAGGCACCGGCGTTGATGTAACAGATCACCTTGCGGCCGTCCCGGTGCAGGCGCGCCACCTCGGCCTCGCCGTTCTCGAAACCGTCGATGTCGTACACCGGCACCTCGGCGCGCGGATCGACCCGCCCGTCGAGCTGCCACTGCCAGGCCACCCCCGGCCGGGGCAGCCAGCGACCGGACGGGGGAGGGACGGGGGACGGGGTGCAGCCGGCGACGACCAGCAGCACGGCCGCGACGACGAGCAGCGGTCCGACCCGGTTCACGCCCCGCCCCCCGGCCGGCGGGCGCGCCGCGCGTCGGGATGCCGGCCGGTCATGGCACCAGGCCCTTCTCCGGCACGGCGCTCGCCGCGGCCCACAGGGCGGCCAGTGAGTCGCCCAGCCGGTGGCGCGGCGACCAGCCGATCGCCTCCCGGGCCGCTGTGATGTCGGAGCACTGCCAGGACACGTCCGCCGAGCGCGCCGAGCCCCCGCCCGCCTCCTCGATCCGGCCCCGGAAGCCGGCGGTGCGCGCGAGCGCGTGCACCAGCTCGCGGACGGGCACGGCCTTCCCGCCCCCGATGTTCAGGACGGCGGGAAGGGGGCCCGGGGCCGTGGCGGCGAGCACCGCCGCGCGGGCCACGTCGCGGACGTCGACGAAGTCGCGGTACGCGGACAGGTCGCCGACCGGGACCACCGCGTCCGGATCGTCGCCCGCCCGGCGCAGGCGCAGCGCCAGCCCGCCCGGCAGCCCGGCGGCCGGGGCGCCCGGCCCGACCGGGTTTCCCACCCGCAGGACCACGGCGTCCAGTCCCGACGCGGTGACCGCGACGGTGCCCGCGAGCTTGGTGGCCCCGTAGGGCGCGGCGGGCCGGACCGGTGCGGTCTCGGTGACCCGTTCGCCGTGGACGCCGGGTCCGTACTCGGCGGCGGAGCCCAGGTGGACCAGGCGTACGCCCGGGGCGGCCTGCCGCAGCGCCGCGCACAGGACGGCCGGACCGCGGGCGTTGACCTCGGCGAGCGTCACGGCGTCACCGCCGACCGCGCCCGCGCAGTTGACGACGGCGTCGGGCGCCAGGACGGCGAGGTCGTCGGCGAGCCGTAGGGGGTCGGCCGTGGCGAGGTCGACGCCGAGCTCCGCGCCGGGGGCGCGGCCCCCGCCGAGCAGCCGCACACCCGGCCGGGTGCGCAGCTGCTCGGCGACGTGCCCGCCCAGGTACCCGGTGTGACCCAGGACGAGGATGCGCATGAGATGGTCAGGCCCCCTTGAGCAGCAGTGACTGATAGGTGGTGAACTCGGCGTTGGCCCGGTCGTAGTCGTCGGGGCGTCCGATGTCGAGCCAGTAGCCGTCGAACTCGTAGGCGTGCGGCGCGTTGCTGGCCCGCAGCAGATCGAGGACGAGCTCGTCGAACCCGAGCGGCAGACCGGCCGTGTAGCCGTCCAGGGTGGCGCGCGAGAGCGCGTACACGCCCATCGAGACCCGGCAGTCCATGCTCGGCTTCTCGGTGAAGGCCACCACCTTGCTGTCGTCCGTGGTGAGCACGCCGAAGTCGATGTGCACCTTCCGGGAGTAGGTGGCGATGGTCAGGGGCGCGTCACCGGCGATGTGCCGGTGCAGGAGGTCGGCGTAGTCCAGGTCGGTGAGGATGTCGCCGTTCATCACGAGGAAGGACTCGGGCAGCCGGTCCCTCATGGTCAGCAGCGGCCCCATGGTCCCCAGCGGGCTCTCCTCGGTCGAGTAGTCGACGTCCATGCCCCACCGGGCGCCGTTGCCGACGTAGGCGCGGATGATCTGGCCGAGGTGGCCGATGGCCAGGGTGCAGCTGGTGAAGCCGGCGGACGCCAGCTGACGCAGGACGATCTCCAGGATGGCGTGCTGGTCACCGATGGGCACGAGCGGCTTGGGCAGCGCGGTGGTGTACGGGCGCAGCCGGACGCCCTTGCCTCCGGCGAGAATCACTGCGTGCATGGGAGCCTCCCTGTAGGTGCGGCGAGCGAGGTGGACGGTGAGCTGACGGAGCGCGACGGCCCGGCGGAGCGACGGACGGGTGGCGGTCGTGGGCCGTGGTGTGCGGTGACGCGGGTCGTGTGGCGCTGTCCGGTGCGGCGGTGCCGGTCGGTCGCGGTGCTGCCGGCCGTGGCGGGGGGATCGCGGCGATGGGCCGGTGCCGATGACGGCCCGGCGGGAGGTCAGATGTTGTAGATGTCCGTCTTGTAGCGGGCGAGGTGGGCGGGGTCCCGGAAGAACTCGACGGTCCGGGCCAGTCCCTGCTCCAGGTCGTGGCCGGGCACCCAGCCGGTCGCCTCGCGCAGCCGGGTCGCGTCCGCGACCAGACGCATGACCTCCGATGCGGCCGGCCGGATGCGCTGCGAGTCCTCCTGGACGTCGAGGTCCGCCTCCATCACCTTGCCGATGAGCCGCAGCAGCTCGCCGATCGCCGTCTCCTGCCCGGTCCCCGCGTTGAACGTCCGGCCCACGACCCGCTCGGCGGGTGCCGTACCGACGGCGAGGAACGCCTGGGCGGTGTCGGCCACGAAGGTGAAGTCCCTTGTCGGGCGCAGATCGCCGAGGGTGATGGTGCGGGACCCCGCCGCCACCTGACCGATCACGGTGGGGATCACCGCCCGCATCGACTGGCGCGGGCCGTAGGTGTTGAACGGGCGGAGGGTGACCACCGGCGTGCCGAAGCTCGCGTGGTAGCTGTCGGCGAGACGGTCGCCGCCCGCTTTCGAGGCCGCGTACGGGGACTGCGTGTTGATGGGGTGGTCCTCCGTGATGGGCACGGTCTGCGCGGTGCCGTACGTCTCACTGGTGGAGGTGTGCACCAGCCTCGGTGTGCCGAGCGCGCGGACGGCCTCCAGCACGTTGAGGGTGCCGGTGACGTTGGTGTCCACGTAGCTGTGGGGCGCCTGGTACGAGTACGGGATCGCGATCAGCGCGGCCAGGTGGTAGACGGCGTCCGCGCCGTCGGCCAGCGCCCGTACCGATCCCGGGTCGCGGACGTCGCCGAGGACGATCTCCACCTGGTCGAGTACGTCGGCCGGCAGGGTCTCCAGCCAGCCGTAGGAGGAGAAGGAGTTGTACTGCGCCATGGCCCGGACCCGGTGCCCGGCGGCGACGAGGGCCTGCGTCAGATGCGAGCCGATGAAGCCCTCGGCTCCGGTGACAGCGGCGAGCGGTGCGGTCGTCACGTGGTGGTCCTTTCTGGGGTGTCGGTGTTGATCGATGTCGTCAGGTGATCGTTCGTGTGCGGTACGTGTCGGCCGTTAGGCCGGTGAGGTTCCCGGCGAGGGAACGGTGGGACGGTGGTGGGCGGTGGGACGGGCCCGGAGGCCGTTCGACCGGAAGCGGCCGGGGGGCGGAGTCCGGCCGGGCCGCTGGGCCCGCGGGATGCCGGCCGGGTGGTTCAGGCGTGGGCGGTGGGCCGCCCCAGCAGCCGCAGCACCAGGACGACGAGGACAGCCGCCGCCCCGCCGCAGGCGAGCAGCGGGACGAGGTGGCCGGGCGGCGCGTCGAGCACCGCCGCGGCGGCGACGCACCCGGCCGCGGCGAGACAGACCGCCGCGGGGGCCCAGGCGACGCCGAAGGCCTGCAGCAGCAGGGCCGTCCAGAGCGTCGCGCCCAGAGCCACGAACCCCGACGGCTCCGCCCCGGTCAGAAGGGCCGCCGGTATCAGTGGCACCAGGTATCCCGTCAGACAGATGGCCAGAGTGCGTGCCGCCCGCAGCCGGAACCCGGACTCGGTCGCCGATGTGCGCAGTGCCGCCACCGACAGCCCACGGAAGCGGTACAGGAACCACTCGGCCGGTCCCATGCTGACGGTGAGGGCGATCATGGCGAGCGGATGGCGTTGTCCCGCGAACAGCACCAGTACCCCCGCCGCGAGGCCGAACAGGCCGTACGGCAGCGAACCGCGGTATACCGGCCGCTGCGCACCCGCGACCGGTGGCGTCCGCAGTGTCGCCCGCAGCGCGTGGCCGGCCGCGGCGGCGGTCGCCACCACGCTCACCAGCGGAACCCCGACGCGCCCGACGGTGTCCGGCTCCCACCACGGCAGCGCCGCCGCGCCGACGACCAGCGGGGCGAGCGCGCCCAGCAGGACCCGCTCCCGGCCGAGCACCAACAGCACCCCCGCCGCCGCCAGATACGCCGACTGCCCGAGCGCGAACAGTGCCGCCGTGCCCGGTCCGGCGACCAGCACGGCGGCCGCCGAGGCCAGTACGGCTCCCGCCGGAGCGCCCGTCAGGAGCGTACGGCCCGCCTCGTGGCTCCCCGTGACCAGCCGCAGATGGGCACGGTGGCTCAGCGCCTGCCCCCATGCCCACGAGAACAGGCCGGCCGCCACCAGGGCGGGCAGGGCCCCGGTGTCACCACGCCACAACGGGGCCGTGAGCAGGTATGCCAGCCCCGGCAGCGCGAACAGCACCCCTCGCAGCGCGCAGCGCAGGTGGTCGGGCTTCCAGGGGTCCGCGGGGACGGGTGGTTCGGGGAAGGTGCGCGGCACCCGCCGGTAGAGGTCGGCGGCGAGCGAGAACAGATCGCGATGGCCGTAGCGCTCCCTTATCCGCTCGGCCGTCAGCCCCTCGGACTCCAGGACCGCGGCCACCTCGTAGGCGTGCACCGAGGGCCCTATGCGGTCCGCCAGTTCGGCCGCCAGCCGGTCGACGGCGTCCGCTTCCGGCCGCCCGTCCGTGCCCTCGGCCGGCCGGCCGACGGGTGCCGGGACCGATCGCTCCGGCGGGTCCTCGGCCACGGACAGCAGCCGCCCGCCTCGCCGGGAGCGGCGTACGGACGGCGGCCGGCCTCCCGTTCCGCCGCTCGCCCCGTCCCCTCCCGCGCTCATCCGGCCACGCTCCTCGGCCGGTCGGCGCCGAGCACCGGGGCGGAGAGCTCCAGATATATGGAGCGGAAGGTGTCGACGGTCTGACGGAGCGTGAACTGTTCGATCACCCTCAGCCGCGCCGCCTCTCCCATCGCCGCCCGGCGCTCCGGGTCGGCCAGCAGTTCCAGCGCCGCGGCGGCCATGGCGGCGGGATCGCGCGGCGGTACCACCAGCCCTGCCGGGCCGACGGCCTCCCGCACTCCGCCCACGTCCGTCGACACGGTGGCCCGGCCGCACGACATCGCCTCGATCAGGGTGAAGGGGAAGCCCTCGCTGATGCTGGACAGCATCACCACATTGCCCGCGGCGTAGGCGTCCCGGATGTCGTCCACCCGGCCCTCGAACGTGACCGCGTCTCCGTGACCGAGGGACCGCGCGAGCGCTTCGCAGCGCTCCCGGTACGCCTCGCCGCCCCTGGGTGTACCGCCGAACAGCCGCAGCCTCGCCCCGGGCAGTTCGTCGCGCACCCGCGCGAAGGCGCGGATCAGTGTCTCCAGGTCCTTGATCGGGTCCACCCGCCCCGCCCAGCTCAGGGTGGGGCCCTGCGGCTCGGGGCCGGCGGCCGGGAACGCCGTCGGGTCCACCCCGTTGTAGACCGTGCGTATGAGCTCCGGATCGGCGCCGCCCTCCTCCTCCCACAACCGGTTGTACCTGTTGCCGGGGGTTATCAGCGCGGCCCGGCGGTAGGTCTCCTCCGCCAGCAACCGGAAGAAGCCCAGCAGGACGGCCTTGACCGGCCAGCGGTAGGGGGAGGTCCGGTATCCCAGATACCGCTCCCGGAGGTAGACGCCGTGCTCGGTGAGGAGCAGCGGTACCCCGTGCTGTTCGAGGCCGGCCAGGCCCGGCAGCACGGCGAGGCCTCCGCTGACCGCGTGCGCCACGCCCGAACGCGGCGGATCGGCGGCCAGCGGACGCAGGGCGTGCTCCAGCAGCCCGGTCGCCGTGACGGCGTCGTGCAGGGTGGGGCGCGCCTCGCGCACCGCGAGGCCCGGACGGTTCCAGACAGCGGTCAGTACGCGCAGGGCCCGGTCGGCGCGGAGCGCGGGACTGAGCTCCCCCGCACGGGCGGCGTGCGCCATCTCGTACAGCGCCGGGGCGAAGCCGTCCTCCGCCGCCGGATCGAGCAGTGCGGTGAGGAAGCGCTCGTACGCCGCCGTCAGCCGCCGCTCCCGGCGGCCGCGCGGCGCCGAACCCTTCGGGGCGGGGCCCCACATGGGGACCGAGACCGGCTCGGCGACGTGTGCGGGCAGTTCCCACGCCAGGGGTTCGCGGCCTGTTCCGGTCACCGCGAGGACCTCGAAGTCGATGTCGGGCATACCGTTGACCAACTGGTCGCACCAGACGCTGACTCCGCCATGACTGTGCGGATAGGTGCCTTCGGTGAGCAGGGTGACCCGCGCCGCGCCGATGCGCGGCGTGCGGTGCTGAACGTGCATGGTCGTGCTCCACGGCAGGAGGAGTGGGGGCGCGCCGGTTCCCGTCCGCCGGGCGGCGGCGGGGCGCGGTGTCCCCCGGATGTGACGGGCGGGTTTCGTGGCGCCCGTACCGTCCTGCCCGGCGACAGGGCGGTACGGGACCGGCGCCACGGGACGAGCGCTCCGGGCGGTGCCTCCGGCGAGGTCCGCCCGCGACGGTCCGAGGGCGACCGCTCGGGTACGTTCGCGTCCGGCTGCGGAACGTACGGCGGCGGTCTTCGGGCGGCGGCGGGCCGACGCCCCGCGAGCGGCGCGGTGAGCCGACGGGCGGCGGCCCGGCGGGTGCCCGCCGCCGCACCGCCGCACCGCCGGGACGACCGGCGGATCGGCGACGACGGCACAGCGACGACGGCACGGCGCCGGCGGATCGGCGCCGACGGGTCAGCGCCCGGAGGCGCCCGGCAGTGTGAGCGTGAGCCGGTCCTGGGAGGCATGCGGTGTCACCCAGCCCGAGACACTGCCGGCGTACGGCCGGCCGAACGGCTCGGAGCCGTCCGGAAGGGTCCGGTCGGTGCCCGGCGGCATGGTGGCCGTGACGGCGACCCCGGCGGGCGCCCGTACCGTCACCGTGTCGCCGATCCGGTACGCGGTGACCTCGCCCGCCGACACCGCTGCCTTCCAGGCCGCCCGGTCGCGCAGTTCGGCGCCGATCTCGCTCATGGGCAGGTTGACCAGCGGTGTGTTGTCCGCGTGGAGCGCGGCGTACTGCTCCAGGACACCGTCCAGCACGGGGTACCCGATCCGGTCCTCCGCCAGGTTCGACTGGTGGATGAAGTGCGGCCGCGGGTCGCCCGAGAGGACGTGGCCGAGCGCGACGCGGGTCTCCAGCGGCACGATGTGCCCGCGGTACCCCGTGGCGAGGTCCAGGGGCGCGTCGAGGCAGGTCGTCGTGGCCAGTTCCTCGCACAGGCCGCTGCCGCCCTGGGCCCGGCTGGTGTAGATCCAGTTGTACTCGTCGACCTGCTCGGCGACGCGACCCGCGTTGTAGAAGATGTTGATGGGGTGGCGGGCCACGGTCAGGGCGGTTCCCACCTCGCGCTGGCCCGGGTCGCGGGAGTTGTCCGCGCCGAGCCACGCGATGCCGTTGGCGGCGAGGGCGGGCGCCAGTCCGGGGTTGTCCTGCGGCTGCTGTGGCAACAGCTTGAGACCGGAGTGCTCACCCGTGACCAGCTCGCCGGTGCGCAGGGGAAGGCCGGCTCGCTCGCCCCACTCGCGGTTGGCGGAGATCTGGCGGGAGATCTCCGCCTGGCCGACGTAGCGGGTACTGCCGTCGGCCTCGGTGGCGCACTTCCACGGGACGCTGCTGACGTCCTGCTCACAGCCCAGATACGGATGGTCGTAGGTGTGGTTGATCCATCGGAAGGCGTCGCGGTCCGCCACGAACCGGTCCGCCGTCGCGTCGGCGCCACCGTTGGCCTCGCGGTGCTCCACGCTGCCGCCGCCGTTGAACGCCAGGTCGAGCGCGAAACCGCGCTCCCGCGACCACCGGGCGGCGTTCTGCACGTCGGCGACGGTCATCCGGATCGGGTCCGGCGTCCCTGTGCCGGGCCGGCAGTCGACGTCGCCCGGGGTGCAGTTCAGCACGGTGTCCCAGCGGTCGTCGGCGGCGAAGACGTCGTCGACGTGCACGGCGAAGTGGTTGCGGGAGGCGCCGAGCCGCACCCCCTGGGTCATCCAGTCCACGATGCCCCGCGCCAGCAGCCTGAACTGCTGCTGGTGCTGGTTGTAGGCGAAGGTGACCACCAGTTCCCGACGGCCGTCGTGCCGGTACTCACCCACCAGCGCGCCCCTGGTCGTCCGGCCGGGTATCGGCGCGTCGACGTAGGTGGTGAAGTCCGCCCCGGCGGCGGGCCGGGACAGGAAGGCGTAACTCTCGCTCACGCCTGGCGCGTTGTCCTCGAAGGGGACGCTGCCGTCGAGGTAGCCGAAGGCGCCGGCCTTGCCCGCCGGCGTCACCTCCGCGCGCAGCCCGTCGACGGACCCCAGGTACCCGCCGTTCACCGGGTACTCCAGGCCCGTCTGCGGTCTCGCGTAGGTGTAGGCGTCCACCTGCGGGACGGCGTAGGCCTTCTCGTACGCGACCAGAGCCGCCATCTCGCGCGAACCGGCCGGGAACGGGGCGTCGTTGGGCAGCACCACAGCCTGGTACTTGGCCCTGGGGCGCCCGTCCACGGTGTCGGCCAGGAACGCCGAGTCGATCACCTGACGGTCGGGCCGCGCCAGGTCGAGCAGTGTGTACGGGGTTCCCGCGCCGTCGAGTTCGGCGGCGACGGCCGCGGTGGCCGGACCCCCGTCGGACACGACGAGCACCCTCAGGTCGACGCGCGGTGCCGGGTCCTCGGCGGCACCCGCGGGCACGGACGGGGTTCCCAGCGCGAGTAACAGCGCGCCGGCGGCGAGCGCGGTCGTGCGTAAGCTCCGCTTCATGCGGTGACATCCCTCCCCGGAGAGGCCGACCGGTGCTCCCGTCCGGACAAGCCCCACCCCCCAGCGGCACATGCGTATGTGACCAGTCGTCGCAGTGCCGCTCCGACGCGTCACATAGTGCGGCCTGATGTGGAGCTCCCGTGTGCCCGATGTGAAACATGACGGAAAAGCACACGTACGGGCGGCGGTAGAAGGCACTCCGCCGCACCTGTCCGCCCCGGGCCCGGCACCCCTCCCCGATGCCCGCTCCCCGGCCGAGGGCAGGCGCTGACGCGGGCGAGCGGCCGGAACCGCCGCATCGAGGTGGAGGTCGGTGCCATTGGTCGAGACCATGCCGGAGCCCACGAGGCTGCCGGTTTTCGGCCAGTGACGCCCGATCGGTCGGATCACCAGGTACGGGCGGCCTGGAGGAGCCGGTCGCGGACGAGCGCGACGTGCGGGTTGACGCTGGAGCCGGGGCGCTGGACGAGGTACCCGGTGTTGATCGGCGGGTCCTCGGGCTCGTGCAGGAGGACCAGGGCGCCCGAGGCCAGTTCGTCGAGGCACAGATAGCGCGGCAGCACGGCGAAGCCCGCGCCGGCGACGACCGCCGACAGGACGCCGCGCAGGTCGGGCACGGTGAGGGCGGCCCGGCAGCTGAGACGCTTGCCGAACACGTGCCGCCAGTAGCGGCGGGCGATGGGCAGGTCCTCGGCGTACGCGATCAGTGGGACGCCGTGAAGGGCGGCGGCCACGTCGACGGCCGGCCGGTCGGGCCCGCCGATCCGCCCGGCCCACACGGGCGCGGCGACCAGGACGAACTCCTCGTCCATCAGCGGCACCGCGGTGAGCGTCCGGCCTCGCGGCCGGATCGTGGCGATGGCCAGGTCGTGGCGGCCCGCACGCAGTTCGTCGAGGAGCGGACCGGTGAGGCCGGTGCCCACCCGCAGGCGCACCCCGTCCTCGATGAGTCCCGAGAGTGCGGGCAGGGCGCGGGCGCAGATCAGCTCGGCCGGTCCCGCCAGGTGGACCGGGTCGGCGGGCCCGCTGCCGTCGGCTCCTCCCCGCTCGGTCACGACGGCGAGCGAGTCGAGCGGTGCGACGACCCGGGCGGCGAGTTCCTCGGCGAACGGCGCGGGGGTGACACCGCGCGGCAGCCGCTCGAACAGTTCGCGGCCCAGGTGCCTCTCCAGCGAGCGGATCTGGGTCGTCACGGTCGGCTGGGACAGGCCCAGCAGATGCGCTGCGGCGGTGAAGGAACCGGCGCGGTACACGGCGAGGAAGGTTCGCAGCAGATTCAGGTCCAGCGGCCCCGCGCCGCCCACCTGGCGCTCTCCCGGGGAACCATCGGAATCCGCATGCCTCATAGGAAAAACTATAGATCTTCCCTATGGCTACGGGCACCGGCCGTCAGGAGGCTCCGAGGTCACGTCCTGTCCTGGCGACGGCGGTCCGGTCCCGTGTGCCGCATGGCGGCCGGTCGTGGGTGAGGGGCCGTTGGCGAGGGGCCGTGAGGACCGGCCACGGAGGCGTGCGTTCGAGCGGCGAAGGCGGCCGTGACGGCGGCCGGCCACGCGTGTGCGCGGTCGGCCGCCGTCACGGCCTGCGGGGAAGGAGGAAGGCGCCAGATCAGGAGCGGACGACATCCACGGGCTGCGGGGCACAGGTGACGCGGGTCTCGGGGGTCGTGAAGACACCGTCCTTCGTCGCCTGGCCGTTGTTGTACTCGTAGTAGAGGTACGAGTAGAAGCCGATGTTGCCGTTGCAGCCGGAGTCGGCGGCGATCTGGAGCGTCAGCGCGACCGTCCGCGTGGCCCCGGGGGGCAGCGGGATCGCGTAGTTCACGCCCAGGCTGGTGGTGCCGGCGCCCGTGCAGGAGACCCCGTCGGCCGTGCAGGCGGTGAAGGCGTACTTCAGGTCCTTGCGCTGCGTGGTGGGCCAGGTGGGCTGCACGGACTGGTAGACGAACCAGATGTCCGTGGCCTGGTTGTTGGTGAGGGTCATGGTCATGTTGACCGTGGAGCCGGGAAGCGCGGTCGGCTGGTCGACGGTGAACGTCAGGTCCGGGGCGTCCGCGGCGGCCGGCTGGCTCAGGCCCAGCAGGACGGCGGTGAGGGCGAGCACCGAGGACAGGGCGAGGCGTACGAGGTGTGTGATGCGCATGGCGCCGGAGGCTAGGACAACGCCGAGACGCCCGTCTGCCCCGCCGGGGAGCGCGCCGTCGTGCCGCGGCCGGATACGCGCGGGCCCCGCGCGGCGGCCCGTGGGCCCACCGCGCGACGGCGGCATCCGCATATGCCCCGGGTGGGAGCGTGGCGGAACCACCGGCGCGATGGTGACGCTGTGCGGGCAAGCGGTTGCACCCCGTCGTCGGGGAATGGCTCATTCCGCCCGGTAGACGGTGAGGAAAGTGTGGCGAAATCGTGTGCATGCCTGGTCTGGATGGCACGTCCGGAGCAAGGGGCCAGGTGCGAGGGGTGGAGGCCGGCGGTGGCGACGGCGGCCGGCCGCGCCCCGTGCCGCCCCTCATGGGATGGCGACCCGCCGCTGCGGGCGCATGCGGGGGTGCGCGGCCGGGTGGCGTCTGTCCCGGGCCGGGGCGTCGGTGCGGGGCGACCGCCCGCCGGCCCGCCGCCGCTGCCGAACGTCAGGATCCGCCGGGCGCCGCCTCCTCCTCCTCCTCCGAGGATGCCGCCGGCGGCTGTGCTCAGCCGAGCGGCGAGGCGCCGGGCAGGGGGCCGCCCGGCACGCCCGCCAGCGCCGCCGCCGGATCCTGGTCCGCAGGACCGGCCGGAGCCCAGCGGCCGCCCTCCTCGCGGCAGGGCCACCACCGCCCGTCCCCGCCGAGCCGCAGCTGCAGGTCCGTGCCCATGACCGTCCAGCGTCCCGCCCCGGCGGCCCTCAGCGGCGGCCGCTCGCCGTCCTCCCAGGCTTCGGCGAGCCGGGCCGCGGCCCGGGCCAACAGCTCCGGCCCGGGTTCCCGATCGTCGTCCAGGACCGCCAGCGCGGCCGCGCCGCCCAGCCGCCACGCCCGGACGGCGAGCTCCATCCCGTCCCGCCCGCGCCCGGTCCCCGTCGCCAGCCGGTCCACGACCGCCGGCACGGCGTGTGCCGCAGCGGCGAGCCGCACCGCGTCCCGGTCCCCGGTCGGCCCGGGCTCCGGCGGCTGTCCTCCATGGCCGGGCGCGAGCGCCTCCACCAGCATCCGGTACGCCCGCGCCGCCGCGTCCGAGGCCAGCAGCTCCAGCGCCGCCGGATCGACACCCGGCGCCGGACCGGAGTCGGTGTCCAGGGCGGGCGGCTCGCCCGGCCCGTCGGGCAGCGGTGGCGGCTCGGGCAGCGGCGGCAGGATGTCCCGCGCGGCGAACGCCTCGTCGGCCCGCACCCCCTCCGGTCCGGCGGCCACCGGTTCGTCGCGGCCGCCGGCGGCCCGCTCCGCGCTGCGGCTCTGCAACTCGTCCAGCAGCCGCCGCTCACCACGCCCACGCATCAGCAGCAGCACGAACGGGTCCTGGTCGAGCAGCAGTGCCACCTGGTAGCAGAGCGCCGTGGTGTGCGGGCAGTGGTCCCAGGCGTCACAGCTGCACTCGGGTTCCAGATCGCCGATGCCCGGCAGCAGATCCACACCGGCGGCCGCGGCGTCCTCCACCAGATGCGGGGGCATGTCCCGGTCCAGCAGCGCCGCGATGTGCCCGGCCCGGTCGACCGCCATGTCGAGGAACCGGTCCCAGTCCTCGTCCGTCAGCTCCTGCAGCAGCACATCGCTGCGCTGTGTGCCGCCGTCCCGGTCCTTGACCACCGCCGTGATGCGCCCCGGCCGCACCGACACGGCCCCCACCGCACCCTCGCGGGCCCGCCTGCGGCCCTTCTTCAGCTGCTCGCCTTCGAGTGCCGTGTCCTCCAGGGCCTTCATCCACGCCCGGCCCCACCAGGTCTGCGCGAAACCGCGTCCCTGGCCCGGGGGCAGTGCGGCGAACGTGCGCTCGTTGTCGTCGGTACGGCTCATCGCCCGCTCCCTCGCAGCTCCACCAGTTCCGCCAGTTCGGCGTCGGTCAGTTCGGTCAACGCGCCCTCGCCCGAGCCGAGCACCGAATCGGCCAGGTCCTTCTTGCGCGCCAGCATGTCGGCGATGCGGTCCTCGATGGTGCCCTCGGCGATCAGCCGGTGGACCTGCACCGGCTGGGTCTGCCCGATGCGGTACGCGCGGTCGGTGGCCTGCGCCTCCACCGCCGGGTTCCACCAGCGGTCGTAGTGCACGACGTGGCCCGCGCGCGTGAGGTTGAGACCGGTGCCCGCGGCCTTCAACGACAGCAGGAACACCGGGACCTCACCGTCCTGGAAGCGTGCCACCATCGCCTCCCGCTCGGCGACTGGAGTGCCGCCGTGCAGGAACTGGGTCCGCACGCCCCGCGCCGCGAAGTGCCGCTCCAGCAGCCGCGCCATCCGTACGTACTGCGTGAACACCAGGACGCTCGCCTCCTCGGCGAGGATCGTGTCCAGGAGCTCGTCCAGCAGCTCCAGCTTCCCGGACCGGTCCGCGATCCGGGGCCGATCCTCCTTGAGGTACTGCGCCGGGTGGTTGCAGATCTGCTTGAGCGCGGTGAGCAGCGTCATCACCAGGCCCCGGCGCTCCATGCCGTCCGCCGCGGCGATCGCCGCCATGGTCTCGCGCACCACCGCCTCGTACAGCCCCACCTGCTCCTTGGTGAGCGAGACGGCCCGGTCGGTCTCGGTCTTCGGCGGCAGCTCCGGCGCGATGCCCGGGTCCGACTTGCGGCGCCGCAGCAGGAACGGCCGTACCAGAGCGGAGAGCCGCTCGGCTGCGGCCGGATCGCCGCCGCCCTCCACGGACTGCGCGTACCGGCTGCGGAAGGTCGCCAGCGGGCCCAGCAGACCGGGCGTCGTCCAGTCGAGGATCGCCCACAGCTCGGAGAGGTTGTTCTCCACCGGGGTGCCGGTCAGCGCCACGCGCGCCCTGGCGCCGAGGCGGCGCAGCTGCTTGGCGGTGGCCGAGTACGGGTTCTTGACGTGCTGGGCCTCGTCGGCGACGACCATGCCCCAGTCCACCCGCGCGAGCCGCTCGGTGTCGAGCCGCATCGTCCCGTACGTGGTCAGGACGAACTCCCCGCCGGCCAGGCCGTCCAGATCGCGCGCGGGTCCGTGGAAGCGGCGCACCGGGGTGCCGGGTGCGAACCTCTCCACCTCCCGCTGCCAGTTGCCCATGAGCGACGTCGGGCAGACGACCAGGGTCGGGCCGGCGGCGGACGGGTCGTGCTGCCGGTGCAGGTGCAGGGAGATGAGGGTGATGGTCTTGCCCAGGCCCATGTCGTCGGCGAGACAGGCACCGAGGCCGAGCGAGGTCATCCGGTGCAGCCAGTTCAGGCCACGCAGCTGGTAGTCGCGCAGGGTCGCGGCCAGCGAGGCCGGCTGTCCCACCTCCTGGTCCCCGCCCTCCGGGTCGGCGAGCCGGTCGCGCAGCGCGCGCAGCCACCCCGACGCGTGTACGGCGACGCGGTGGCCGTCCACCTCGGTGCTGCCGGTCAGTACGGCGCCGAGCGCGTCGACCGTGGACACCTTGCGGTCCCGGTGCTCGCGGGCCCGCCGGGCCTCCTCCGGATCGATCAGGACCCACTGGTCGCGCAGCCGTACGACAGGTCTTCCGGCTTCGGCCAGCTGGTCCAGTTCGGCCCGGCTCAGCTGCTGGTCGCCCAGGGCGAAGCGCCAGTCGAAGTCGAGGAGCGCGTCGGCGGAAAGGAACGCCGGCAGCCCCGACGCCTTCCCGTCGCGATCCGCCCGGACCGGACTCCGGTCCGGATCCCGCCCCGCGCCACTGTCCCCGCCGCGGAAACCGCCGCTGTCCTGCCCGCCTGCCCGGCCGTCGTCATCGTCCCCGTCGGGCGGCCCGATCACGGCACGGGCCGTCAGCGAGCGGGCCAGCTGCCTGGGCCAGTGGACCTCTACGCCGGTCGCCGCCAGCGCCCGCGCCGCGGGGCCCAGCAGCTCGGTGATCTCCTCGTCGGCCAGGTCGAGCGCGTCCGGCACGGCGGCCGCCAGCAGCGGCGCGAGCGGCGGCCAGGCCCGCGCGGCGCGACGCAGCGTCAGCAGCGCGTCCATCCGGGCGCGCGGCCCGAACGACGCGTGGTCCGCGCCGCCCGCCCACACGTCCGCCGCGTCGACGACGTGCGCCGGATCGCTGACGCTGTGCAGCTGGGGGACCGCGCGGAACACGGGGCCGCGCGGGTCGGGGCGGTCCCCGCCCGCGGAGGTGTGACCGCCCGCGTGGGGCTCGCCGTCGTCGAGTCCGGCGACCTCGACGCGGAGCGACAGCCGTACGCCCGCGTCGTGGCCGGCCGCGATGTCGGCCGCCCAGGCCCGCTGCTCGGGAAGGTGCTGCGGCTCGTCCGCGGCGAACGCCGGGCCGCCGGCCGCCATCGCGGCGGCGGGGGAGCGCGGCAGACCGTCGGCCACCGCGTCCAGGAAGGAGCGCAGCAGCCGTTCGGGTTCGGGCAGCAGGATCATGCCGTCCGTGTCCGTGGCGAGCGGTATCGCATGGGCGGCCGGCGGCATGGAGGCGGCGAGCCTGCGTACCCGTTCCAGGTCCTCCGGGCTCAGCGGGCCGGCCCGCCAGGCGTCCTCGTCGTCGGCCGTGAGACCCGGCAACAGGGCACCGCGTGCCACCAGTTGCAGACCGATCAGGGCGGCCGCGCCCCAGAACGCCGCCGAGGCGGAGGCGTTCGCCGACGCGTGCGCCCGGGTGAGGACCGGCAGAGCGTCCCGTACGGGCATCAGCAACGCCCGTACCGCGCGCGGACGAGTGTCGTCCCCGACCACGGTCACTTCCTCGACGCGGGCGGTGTCAGGGCCTGGGCCCTGGTGGGGGCGGCCGGTGTCCGCGTCCGGGCCTGCGGTCCCGTCCGGAGCGGAGGGGCGGCCCGGGCCATGGCCTGCGCCGCGGTCGGGGCCCGCACCGGAGGTCGCGGCCTGGCGCGGCCAGGCGCCATCCGCCGGCCAGAAGGCGATCCGGCCCGCGCGGGCCGGATCGCCGGGCAGGAAGAGCGTGGAGCAGCGGATGAGTTCGGGGATGTCGAAGCCTTCGGAGAGCGTTGCCGCGGGAAGCCTGTGCACAGCGCTGACGCATTCCTCAAATTTGACTAATGCGGGACCGGGAGTCGCCGAGGGTACTCGATCGGGCTGGTTTCGGGGGTACCGCACGGCCGTGAGACGGATCACTCGTCCCACCCCGGGGTGGAGCCAGCACCACCCCCGCGTACGGGCAACCCCCTCCCCGGTCCGGGTGGTGACGCCATGGCCCGGAGCGATCACCCCTCCGTAGGTTCGACGGGTCGGCGCAGTCGCGCACACGACCCACCGAAACAGACCGGAGACCGCCCATGCCCCAGGCCACCGCCGCCCTCCAGATACCCGCTTCCGGCGCCGCGACGGGGGACCGCGGCAGCGAGTTCACCCCGCTGCTGCGGACGGTCAAGGAAGAGGGCCTGCTGCGACGGCGGACCGGCTGGTACGCCCTCGGCATCACCGCGAACCTGCTCGCGCTGGCGGCGGTCGCCGTACTGCTGACGTCGTTCGGGCACTCCTGGTGGTCGCTGCTGCTCGCGGTGCCCCTGGCCGTGCTGTCGGCGCGCACCGCGTTCGTCGGGCATGACGCGGGGCACTCCCAGATCAGCGCCGACAGGCGCGTGAACCGGCTCATCCAGCTCGTGCACGCCAACCTGCTGCTCGGCATGAGCCAGGAATGGTGGAACGACAAGCACAACCGGCATCACGCCAACCCCAACCACCTGGAGAAGGACCCCGATGTCGCCGCCGACATCCTCGTCTTCGCCCGGCATCAGGCGACCGGGCGGACAGGTCTGCGCGGATGGCTGACCCGCCACCAGGCCTGGCTGTTCTTCCCCCTCACCACCCTTGAGGGACTGGCTCTGAAGGTGTACGGATTCCAGGCGCTGTTCGCCAAGGACGGGCCGCGCCGGACGGCCCGGCAGCGCGTGGTCGAAGGCGGCCTGCTGCTCGCCCACGTCGCCGGATACCTCGCCCTGCTGCTGACGGCCATGCCCGTCGGCCGGGCGGCCGTGTTCGCGCTGATCCACCAGATGCTCCTCGGGCTCCACCTGGGCCTGGCCTTCGCCCCCAACCACAAGGGCATGGAGATGCCCGGCCCGGACGGCGAGCGATGGGGCCATCTGCGCCGGCAGGTGCTCACCTCCCGGAACATCAGGGGTGGCGTGGTGACGGACTGGTTCCTGGGAGGCCTGAACTACCAGATCGAGCACCACCTCTTCCCGAGCATGCCCCGTCCGCACCTGAGGCTGGCCCAGCCGGCCGTGCGTGCCCACTGCCGGTCCCTGGGCGTCCCCTACACGGAGACCGGCCTGATCGACTCCTACCGCCAGGCGCTCGGCCACCTCCACGACGTGGGCGAGCCGCTCCGTGCATCCTGACCGGCGGCGGAACCGCTGCGCCCGCTCGCGCGTTCTCAGAGGACAGAGCGGCCGTGGGTCCGTGAAGGAGGCGTCGAAGATGTCGACAAGGACGAAGATCGTCATCGGGGGAGTGGCCGTCGGTCTCCTTCTGATCCCGCTGATCGGTTTCTGGCTGTCCCTGCTGGTGGTGCTGGGCGTTCCCGCCGTGGCCTATGCCGCGCTGGACCCCTCGCAGCGGCGCAGGCTGCGCCGCGTGAGCCGCAAGGAGATCGGCCGCTGACCCTCCGCCGGGACCCTGCCGCGAGGGGCCCGGACCCTTCCGGCGCCGGCCTTCCCCGGTTGCGCAACAGACCTTCCCCGGTTGCTTCCAGGAGGCCGCCCCGGCCTTCTCCGGCGGTCGTCGTCCCGGTTGCTCCCGGGGGGCGTCGCCCGCCGGGTGCTCTCCGGTCCGCTGTAGGCTCGCCGACGATCACCGGCGAGGAGAAGAGGGGGGTTCCGCGCGATGGGCGGGACGATCACGACGGTCAGCAGCAACGGGCAGTACTCCTTCACCAAGCCGAACCGGGCGAGCATCACACTGCTGGCCGGGCTCGGCGTGGAGGGGGACGTGCACGCGGGAGTGACGGTCAAGCACCGCTCCCGGATGGCTCAGGACCCCACCCGGCCCAACCTGCGGCAGGTTCACCTCATCCACGGTGAACTCTTCGACGAGGTGGCGGCAGCGGGCTTCACCGTCTCGCCCGGTGACCTGGGCGAGAACATCACGACCAGCGGTATCGACCTGCTCGCGCTGCCCACCGGTACCCTGCTGCGCCTCGGCGCCGAGGCGGTCGTCGAGGTCACCGGTCTGCGCAATCCCTGTCTCCAGATCGACCGCTTCCAGGACGGACTGCTGAAGCAGGTCGTCGGCCGTGACGAAGCGGGCGGGGTCGTCCGCAAGGCGGGCATCATGGGCATCGTGCGGAACGGAGGAGTCGTGCGGCCGGGCGACCCGATCGAGGCGGAGCTCCCGCAGGGGCCGCACCGCCCGCTCGAACGCGTCTGACGCGGCCCTCCCGCATGGCCCGGCCCGGGTGGGGGTACCCGGGCGAGCGCCGGAGGGAGAGATCATGGAAGACAAGCGGCTCGAAGGTCCCGGGGAGAACGGCTCCGCCGTTCCGAGGGACATGCCCGACGAACAGGCGGGATCCGGTCCCGATCCCTGGGACGGCGACCTGGCCGAGGCGAGCGAGGCAAGTGAAGAGGGCGAGTCCGGGGACGGTGCCACCGCCGGGGAGGAGGCTGTGCCCGACGAGACAGCGCCCCCGCAGGAGGACCCCGTTCCCGACGAACCCACCGGCTGAGGCCGGGCACCTCGGGTTCGGGTGCCACCGGGCGCGCGTGCCCCGGTCCGGACGACGGGCCTCAGGTCAGCAGGGCCGGCCTCATGTCCGGACGACGGGCCTCAGGTCAGCAGGGCCGGCCCGAGGTCAGGACGGCCGTACCGCCATGGCGTCGAGCGCCGACAGCAGGCCGGGCAGGTGCGCGCCGCGCCCCACCGGCAGCACCTCGTGCGGTTCGTCGTCCAGCAGGACGAACGCGATGTCGTCGGTCCTGGCCACCAGCGACCATCCGGGACCGTCCGCCCGCAGGGTCCGCGCCCCGCCCGGGGCGAAACCGGACCGGACCCGCCCGGGCGGGGGCGGCTGCTCGATGTACCCGCGGACCTCGTCGAGTACACGCTGTACAGCGGTCCGTTCCCGCGGTTCCGTCGTGGCCCCGTCCGTGCGGGGGGCCTGCGGTGACGGCGGCGCGGTCCCCGTGCCCGACGGGTCCGCGGGGTCGGCGAAGTCCCCGTCGCCGAGCTGTTCGCGCCAGTCCGTCCAGCGCAGCGCGATCTCGTCCGCGCCCAGACGCCGCTGGGCGGGGCCCCACGCGCCGGTGTCGGGAGGCGACAGGGGAGCGCGCTCACCGGGCTCCGGCGCCGGGTCGTGCGGTGCGGGAAGACCCGGCGCGGCGACCGCGACGGCCAGCGGCCACCCGGGCAGGGCGCAGACCATGCTGCGTTCGTCGGGGGACAGGTCGTACTCCATCCCGCAGTCCCACGCGGCGATCGCGACGGCGACGAGCGACACGTCATCGACGACGACCGACCACCGCGCGCCGTCGCCGTCCTGGCCGAGCACCAGCCCGTACCCCTCGGCGTACGGCTCCAGCCCCAGCGCCGCGCACGCCTGCGGATAGTCGTCGCCGAGCACACTGGGGAACTGTGCGGGCGTCAACAGCACGGCGGTCAGTACGTACAGCGCGTCGTCCTCCGCCGGGCCGCCCGCCGCGCCGCTTCCCGGTCCGGTCGTCGCATCGGTCCCCGCGCCGCCCACCTGGCTTCTCACCCGGCCGCCCGCCGCGCCGCTCGTCGAGTCGGCCGCCGTGCCGTCGGTCGTTCCGGCGCTCTCCGTCCCGGCCATGGCATCCTCCTCGTCTTCCCGTCCGATCCTCCGTCGGCGCACCCTAACCAGCCGGTAACCCGGACGTCGAGAGTCCGGGGCGTCGGAAAATCCCGGGCCGGGGCAGGCCGCGGGGGTTACGCTCCCGGTCATGCCTCCGGCACGCTCCCACTTCATCTGCCTGCCCTGCCGCGCCTCCTGCAAGAAGGTGCCGGATCACGGGCGCGGGCCCGAGCACCTCTGCCCCCGGTGCCGGGGGCCTCTGCTGGACGCCGGCTCCGCCCTCGCCGTGCCGCCCCGCCGGGACACGGCGGGCTGGCGTGCCCTGACCGCGGTCCTGCACGCGGGGCTGCGCTTCCACCAGGGGTGTGGCGGCGGCCCGGGCCACCGGCCCCGCACGCCGCGTGAGGTCAGGGAACGGCTGGAACACGCGGCCCGGGCCGGCCTCGCTCCCGCCCGGGCGCTCACCCTCCGGGAGCCGGTCGAGGAGGACGTCAGGCGACGGGCAGGCCGAGGAGGCTGCGGGCCACGGCACGAGGTGACTCGTTCCGCTCGCGGGCGAGCGCGATGACCGCCCGGCAGGCCAGTTCGTTGACGCCGAAGGACAGCGCTTCGGGCGATACCCAGCCGGACGCTTCGTCGATCCGCTCCTGATCCTCCTCCGCGCACGCGCAGACGTATGTCGCCGCGGCCTCGAAGATGTTGTGTCCCCGTGGCCCGGGCGCGCCTCCGCGGCCGGGCGAGGACGGCCGCCCGGACCGTCCGGGAAACTTGAAGAACGTACGGAGTCTGCTCAACACCTGGCCCACCTTCCCCCTGCGTGGCACTCGGCGGCGATCTTCCGAGTCGGTACCTCCAACCTAGAGTCCTGCCGACGGCGGCAGAAGAGGGCGAACACCCCTGTGCCCATCGCCGTCGCCGTCATCACGGCCCCACCGCCGGTCGCCGGTCGCCGGTCGGTGTCGCTGTCGCCGGTCGCGCCGGTCGGTGTCGCTGTCGTTGGCGTCCCGGAGTGGCACGGCGCGGGAGCCGGTCGTCGCGGTCGGGACGTCAGCCCCCTCGCCCGGTGGCGTCGTCCCGTACGGCGAGGGCCAGGTAGCGGCTGTCCTCGTCCACGTACGACACCAGCCGCCAGCCCGCACCGGCCAGCAGGGGCCGCAGGTTCTGCTCGGCGCGCAGGTCGTCGTCGGTGATCAGCCGTCCGTGCCGCGCGGCGAGGGCGGCGCGCCCGATGGGGTGGAACAGCGCCAGCCGCCCGCCGGACCCGGTCACCCGGGCCAGCTCGCGCAGGTCGTTCTCGGGGTGCGGCAGATGCGAGATCAGCCCGGCCGCGAACACCACGTCGAACACGCCGTCCCGCAGGGGCAGACGCGTCACATCGGCGAGGAGCAGTGCTCCATCCCGGCCGCGCCCCGCCCGCGCCGCGGCCGTCAGCATCTCGGCGGTCACATCCACGCCGACGACCGTGCCGCCCGGCCCCACCGCGTCCCGCAGGGCGGGCAGTGCCCGGCCGGTGCCGCAGCCCGCGTCGAGCACGGTGTCACCGGGA
This sequence comes from Streptomyces sp. SP18CS02, assembly GCF_036322365.1. Classification (NCBI taxonomy): domain Bacteria; kingdom Bacillati; phylum Actinomycetota; class Actinomycetes; order Kitasatosporales; family Streptomycetaceae; genus Streptomyces; species Streptomyces sp. SP18CS02. The sequence goes on along the minus strand of NZ_JAQYXC010000306.1, from coordinate 160,364 downwards.
CGCAGCCCGAGTGTCGCGACGGCCGCGGCGAACACCGGACCGTCGTCGGGAAACCGTGTGTCCCAGCCGGCTGCTCGGGCACCGAAGAACGCCTGGACATCTGTGTGGTGTTCGGCCATGCGGACATGATCCCCCATGGGTGCGCCGACCGTTCGGGGCGCACGTTCGAGCCCGTCACGATCGTGCAGCAACAGCCCTCTGTCATCTTTCATCAGCTTGCGAGATGCGCCCCTTCCGTGCGCCCTCGACGGGTCTCATGTCCCTGGGCCGTGGGACACCTGGACCACGCCGCGTTCGGCCGGCTTGCGCCCGTGCTGTCGTACGCGATGGCCTGTGCCGCGCCGCCCTCGGGCTGTGTCGGCTCCGTGCGCCACGACCCGCTGCTCGTCGCGCTCTCCGTGGTCATCGCCGTCGTCGCGGCCCCCGCCGGCCTGTGGGCGGCCCTCCACATCAGCCCGCCCGCCGCTGTCGCCGTCGCGTCCTTCGTGATGGGCGCGGCCGTACCCAGCACGCACCGCACGGGCATGCCGGCCGTCCGGGTCCAGCGCTGAACGGTCCACACGCACCCGACGGCACACGCGCCTAACGGTCCGCACGCTCCCGACGGCACACGCGCTGAACGGTCCGTACACGTCGGCCGGTCACACGGTCCATGCGGTCCGGTGTGTTCATCGGTTCAGTACGAGAATCGGATTGTGGTTCCATCCGGACATCATCTGGGTCGATAACGGTCAGAACGCTCAAAGAGTGGTCGTATGCCACGGGGTGCGGGCCTCGTTGGCCATACTGCTGACCGCGCGCAGAACGGTCGTCCACACGCTGACCTTTCGTCGGCCCGAGAACACCCGGGCACAGCCGGCCCCGGGTCCCGCAGGTCGGCGTCCACTCCTGAGAGAAGTGATCGATGGTCTCCGAGAGCTCTGACGGCACGGGCGAGAGCGTCGGCGGGGAATCCGCCGACCTGGCCCTGAAGCTTCTGGTCGCCGGCGGCTTCGGTGTCGGCAAGACGACGCTGGTGGGCGCCGTCAGCGAGATCCGGCCCCTGTGCACCGAGGAACGGCTCAGCCGGGCCGGGGAGTCGGTCGACGACACGGAAGGGGTCGAGCGGAAGAGCGCGACGACCGTCGCCATGGACTTCGGGCGCGTCACCATCCGTTCCGGGCTTTCCCTCCACCTCTTCGGTACTCCGGGGCAGGACCGCTTCTGGTTCCTGTGGGACGAACTGTCCCAAGGGGCTCTCGGAGCCGTCGTGCTCGCCGACACCCGGCGCCTGGAGGACTGCTTCCCGGCGGTCGACTACTTCGAGCACCGGGGGATCCCCTTCGTCGTGGCCGTCAACTGCTTCGCGGGCGCCCGCACGTACGGTGTGCGCGACGTATCGCGCGCCCTTGACCTGGATCGCGGTACGCCGGTCGTGCTGTGCGACGCCAGGGACCGCGATTCCGGCACGGAGGTCCTGGTCCGGCTGGTCGAGCACGCGGGCCGGGTACACACCGCCCGGATGCTCGACTCGGTCTCGTAGCGGCGGCTCCGGCACCCTCCGCCAGGGAGCGCTCCGAGCCGCTCCCCTTCCGGCGCACCGCCTGTTCCGCGCGGGACCGGCCGGCCCATCAGCGACCCGATCCGGGGGGGGTGACGCCCGGGGGCGGTGGCGCGATCCCGCCCTTGGCCACCCCGGTGACCGCTCTTGCCCGTCGGCCGGGCGCAGGACGTGGGACCAAGGGGTGCTTGCCCTGCCCACTTCAGTACGAAAGGCTTACCTTCACAACGGGGCTACGGGGCAACGGGGTTAGCGGAAACGGGGAGGACGGGCACATGGCGCTCGACAAAGGACTCGACTGGCTGCTCGACGACCTGACCAAGAGGGTCGAATACATACGACACGCATTGGTGTTGTCCAACGACGGCCTGGTGACGGGGGCGAGCACCGGCCTCGCGCGTGAGGACGCGGAGCATCTCGCCGCGGTCTCCTCGGGGCTGCACAGCCTCGCCAGGGGATCGGGCCGGCACTTCGGCGCGGGCCGGGCCCGACAGACGATGGTCGAGTTCGACGATGCCCTGCTCTTCGTCACGGCTGCCGGGGAGGGCAGCTGCCTGTGTGTGCTGAGTTCGGCGGAGGCCGACGTCGGTCAGGTCGCGTACGAGATGACGCTGCTGGTCAACCGGGTCGGCGAACACCTCGGGGTCGCCGCCCGCCAGCCCGGGGGCGCCGGGCTCACCGACCGCTGAACGGCAAGTCGTCGGCCGTCCGGACGGCACAGGGGTGCCCGTCCGGCGAGTTTTCCACAGGCCGGGCGCGCTTCTCTTCCCCGCGCTACGCTGCGTCACGCAGAGTAGTCGCAAGGGCATCTCACGGGGGAGAGTCGACATGACGGTCGGGAACGTCGTACGCACGGTGGCCCATGGTCGCGCCGCACAGGAACTGGCCCTCAAACGCGAGGAGTTCGACCTCGCCGTCCACATGGGGCATGTGCGGACCGTGCCCGGGGCGCACGGGCAGCCGTGCCGCGTGGCGCAGGAGGAGATCGACCGGCTGAGGGGGGCACCGGACTTCCCGGACGGCCTGCGCGAACGGGTCCGCATGGTGGGTACGGCGGAGGGCGCCGCCCTCGCTTCCATCACCGCCGACCGGTTCACCAGGCTCGCCAGAACCGGCCACTTCAGCCCGGTGAGGTTCTACCTCAACCGGTACCGGGCGATCGTCTGGCTCTATCCGGCCGCGGACGTCCGTGACTTCGCCGCCCGGCATCCGCACCTGCTCAAGGGCAGGCTTCCGCGCTCCTTGCGCGACGCGCTGGACGCGGGTGAGGACGTCCGTCCGCGCAATTGGCGGACCCGCCGGCTGGGATTGCTGTTGCGCCAGGCGGACGACCCCTGGGCGGGAGCGGCCGCCATCGCCTCGCTCCTCGACCCCGTCCAGTTGGCCGAAGTGGTCGACGACCCCTATGAACGCGCCTATCTCGACCGGCTGCGGCCCGAACCGCCCCATGCGCGGACGGCGTCCGTCGCCCTACGCGAGATCTCCGACCGGCTTCTGCGCGCGAACGATCCGGACGAGATCCTCTGGCACCGACTGAGTCTGGCACTGGCCATGGACGAAGCCCGCGCCGTGCGCCAGGCGCCCGGCCCCGACGGCGGAGCCCGCCCACCGATGCCGATGCCGACGCCGAGGGCGACCGTGGGGCGTGGCGCTCGCCGCGCCGGGCTGCTCGCCAGACTGCGGCCGGCGTGGCGGGTACAGCCCCGTCCCGGGCCGCGACCGGGGCGGCGGGATCATGCCCGCCCCGGGGCGGGGCCGTCGGTGTGAGCGGCACCGCCGTGCGCCGTGGCCCACGCGGAAGCTCCCCGCCCGAGTCGTCGGGACGCCGTGCCGGTGCGGAGGCGGTCGCGCACGTGCGATCGGAGTGCGGGACAGGCACCATGGGCGCATGCTGCTGGCCCGTCTCGCGGAAGTGTCCCAACAGGTCGCCGCCACATCGGCGCGTTCGAGCAAGATCGCGACGCTCGCCGCGCTCTTCTCGGCAGCCTCGCCCGAGGAGGCCCCGCTCGTCATCGCCTACCTCGCGGGGAGGCTTCCCCAAGGGCGCATCGGTGTCGGCTGGAGCACTCTCAAGGAGCCTGTTCCGCCCGCCACCGAGGCCGCTCTGACCCTCTTCGACACCGATGCCGCGCTGACGGCGCTCTCTCAGGTGGCCGGAGCGGGCTCCCAGTCCGAGAGGCAGCGGCTGGTGCGGGAACTGATGGCCGCCGCCACCGCGTCCGAGCAGCAGTTCCTGGTGAGACTGCTCACCGGAGAGGTCCGACAGGGGGCCCTGGACGCGGTCGCCCTCGAAGGGGTCGCCCAGGCAGCCGCCGCCCCCGCGGCCGACGTGCGGCGTGCCGTGATGCTCGAAGGGTCCCTGCCCCGTGTCGCGCGGGCGCTGCTCGCCGAGGGACCGGCCGCGCTGGAGCGGTTCCGCCTGCGCGTAGGCAGCCCGGTCCAGCCCATGCTCGCCCACACCGCCAAGAGCGTGCCGGAGGCGATCGCGGCCCTCGGCGCCTGCGTGGTCGAGGAGAAGCTGGACGGCATCCGTGTCCAGGTGCACCGGTCCGGCGACGAGGTCCGTCTCTACACCCGCTCGCTCGACGACATCACCGACCGCCTCCCGGAGGTCTGCGACGTGGCCCGGGCGCTGGCGGGCGACCGCTTCATCCTGGACGGGGAGGTCATCGCACTGGACGACGCGGGCCGTCCGGTGGCGTTCCAGGACATCGCCTCCCGGGTCGGCTCCCGTACCGACGTGGTGGCCGCGGCGACCGCACTGCCCGTCTCGCCGGTCTTCTTCGACGTTCTGGCCGCCGGGGGAGCCGTCCTCCTCGACATGCCCGGCCAGGAGCGGCACGCGGCCCTGGCCCAACTGGTCCCCGAGCCCATGCGGGTGCGCCGCACCGTGGTCGAGGACCCCGGCGACCCCGCCCAGACGGCCGCGGCGGAGGCGTTCTTCGCGGACACCCTCGGCCGCGGCCACGAGGGCGTCATGGTCAAGGCCCTCGACGCCCCCTACAGCGCCGGCCGCCGCGGCCGCTCCTGGCTCAAGGTCAAACCGGTCCACACGCTCGACCTCGTCGTCCTCGCCGCCGAATGGGGTCATGGCCGCCGCACCGGTCTGCTCTCCAACCTCCACCTCGGGGCCCGCGCCACCGACGGCACCTTCGTCATGCTCGGCAAGACGTTCAAGGGGCTCACCGACGTCATGCTGCGGTGGCAGACCGAGCGGCTGCGTGAACTGGCGCTCGACGACGACGGATTCACCGTACGCGTCCGGCCCGAACTCGTCGTCGAGATCGCCTACGACGGCCTCCAGCGTTCCTCCCGCTACCCCGCCGGAGTCACCCTGCGCTTCGCCCGTGTGGTGCGCCACCGGCCCGACAAACCGGCAGCGGAGACGGACACCGTCGACCGGGTACTGGCAGGGGGAGCTCAGTCCACCGTGGTGTAGCGGTACCGCGCCCACAGCGGCAGCACGAACCAGCACATCAGGTACCAGGTCACCACCAGCGCGACCAGCCAGGGGACGAACGCGTCGTGCGTGGCCACGCGCAGCACCAGGAACAGCGCCGAGACCAGCGTCGCCAGCAGCAGCACGAGTCCGACCATCGTCAGCCGGGACGCCCACACCACGGCATGGGGCTTGAGCCGCCGCCCGGAAACGACCCGGTGGAACGACACCGGCCCGATCAGCGCTCCGGTGGCCGACGCGCCGAGGGCCACCGTGGTGATGTAGATGGCCTTGTCGGTACTCGACAGCGCCTGGTACCCCGGCGTGAAGACGACCGTGAGGAGAAAGCCGAAAAGGATCTGCACCCCTGTCTGGGCGACCCGGATCTCCTGGATCAGCTCGGTCCAGCGCCGGTCCGCGCGCTCCTCCTCCGACTCCCGGCGTCCCCGGTCCCGATCCCGACCCCGGTCCCCACGAGCGTCACCTTCAGCCGCTCTCTGCTTCTCCTGCTCAGACTCAGACATGCCATCCTCCCACCGTCCGTTACGCACTCCACTTGTAACCCGGCTCGAACGGCTCAACCAGGGAGGTGCAGGGGTACGGCACGCGATGGAACCGGCCGGGTGTCGCGCGCCCGGAACGTGACCGGTTCCCGTCCGCGGCGCATGCTCGTCCGTATGCCGCCGCCGAGCCGCGGAGGAACAGCAGGAACGAAAGGAGCCGTCCCGCTTGCGCGTCATCTCCACGGTTTTGCCGGTCGCCCCCGCCCTGCTCCTGCTCACCGGCTGTTCGGTGCCGGAGGACCGGATCAGGGCCGTCTCGTCGACGGCCGTCGCGTTCTCGGCCCGCGTCCAGGCGCACGACCCCGCCGGCGCGTGTGAACTGCTCGCTCCCCAGACGCGCGAGGAACTCGCCCAGGACCCGGGCCCGACCTGCGCCGATGGCCTGGAGGACGCCGCTCCGCCGGACGGGGGCGAGGTGCGCTCCACTCAGGTGTACGGGCACCGGGCACGCGTGGTGCTCGACCAGGACACCTACTTCCTGACGTCGTTCCCGGACGGCTGGAAGATCAGCGCCGCGGGTTGCACCCCCCGGCCCGGCCGGCCCTACCGCTGCCAGGTGAAAGGGGACTGAGCAGGCCATGCGCACCATGTTCACGCTCTACCTGCTCACCGTCTTCTGCGGTCTCGTCTACTTCGGCGCGGTGGGACTGATGCACCGATGACACGACCCGGCCGTTTCCTCAAGGACAACGGCATCTCCGTCGTCTTCGGAGCGGGCTTCCTCCTCAGCCTGCTCGGACAGGCCTTCGCCGGGCAGGCCGTGTACAACGAGGAGCTGCGCTCGGCCGGAGCCCGTCCCATCGGCTTCGGCCACTACCTGACCACATCCCACTTCGCCGTCGACGTCACGGAGAACTGGCAGTCCGAGTACCTGCAGTTCTTCCTGTTCCTCTTCGCCACGGTGTGGCTGGTCCAACGGGGTTCGCCGGAATCCAAGGAGATCCACAAAGCGGGCCCGGAATCCGACCGGCAGCAGAGGGTGGGCGAGCACGCCCGGGCGGACTCGCCGCGCTGGGCCGCCTCGGACGGACTGCGCCGGGCGCTCTACTCCCGATCGCTGGGCGCCGTCATGTTCCTGGCCTTCCTCGGCTCCTGGTACGCCCAGTCCGTCGCCGGCGCCGCCGCTTACGGGGAGGAGCGCCTCGGTGAATTCAAGTCGCCGCTGCCCTGGTCGCGGTACGTCCTGTCGGCCGACTTCTGGAGCCGGACGCTGCAGAACTGGCAGTCCGAACTCCTCGCCGTCGGCTCCATGGCGATCTTCTCGGTGTATCTGCGGCAACGCGGGTCACCAGAGTCGAAGCCGGTCGGGGCGGCCCACACCTCCACGGGGATCGAGGGCTGAAGCGTCGCCCCACGGGACACCCTCCCAGGAGCGCCCCGCCGAGCGCCCACCGAATGACCCGGTGAGCGATCCACCGACCGATCCACCGAGCGATCGAACAACGGCAGAGAACGGAGAACGACATGGCCCGTGCGGCGGTGTTCGATGTGGACGGCACACTTGCCGACACCAACCACCTGCATGTGACGGCGTGGTGGGAGGCGTTCCGCCAGGCGGGGCACCGCGTGCAGACGCACGCCATCCACCGCGCCATCGGCCTCGGCGCCGAGGACCTCATCGAGCGTCTGCTGGGCAGCGAGCGCGACCGCGAGCAGGATGAAACGATCAGCGCCGCCCACAAGACGCTCTACGGAACGTACTTCGAGCGGCTGCACGCGTTCGAGCACGCCGGGCGGCTTCTGAGGACCCTGGCGGCGAACGGCTGGACCGTCGTCCTGGCCACCTCCGCCGACGAGGCGGAGCTCTCCGCGCTGCGCCGGGCCATCGACGCGGACGAGGTCATCAGCGCCACCGCGAGCGCCGACGACGTCGAAGCGCGCAAACCGGCCCCCGATCCGGTCCTGAACGCCCTGGAACTGGCCGGGGCGCCGGCGGAGGGGTCCGTGTTCGTCGGGGACTCGCTGTGGGACATGAAGGCCGGCTCCCGGGCCGGCGTCACCTGTGTGGGTCTGCTCTGCGGCGGCATTCCCCGGGCGGATCTGGAGGCGGCGGGGGCCGCCGCGATCTACGACGACCCCGCCGACCTGTTGGCACACCTCGACCGCAGCCCCCTGGGCGGCTCCGGCCCCCGCGGGTCGTGAACGCACCTGCTCGGGTCGTGAACGCACCCGGCGGCCGCTGGCCTCTCCCCACGCGGGCGCCGCCCGGGGTTCCGCGCTCCGGGCCGCGGGCGTGCCGGCGGTCCCGGTGCGCGAGTCACTTCCCGAGTTCGCGCTGGAGCTCGGACTTGTTCATGGACGAGCGGCCATGGATGTTCTTGCGCTGGGCCTCCGCGTACAGCTGGTCGTAGGTGGGGCCCTTGGCGCCGCTGTGCGACCGCTGCCCACCCCTCTTGGAGGAGGACATGTCCTCGGTCGAACTCTTGCTGGCCGTCTTGGACTCGCCTGCGCGGGCGCGTTCCTTGTTCACCGTGCGCGCCGCGATCTCCTCCGATCGCTGCTCGCTCTCACCGCGCTTCTTGGCGCTGTCCTTGATGTGCTCGTACTGCCGCTCTCGCTTGGGGCTCGAACCTGCGGGCATTGTTCCTCCTTGCGTTCTTTCCAGCTGCCCCCCTGCTGTCCCTCAGCCTCGTACCAGGCACCCACCTCCGCAAACGCGCCGGAGAGGAACTGATTGGGGAGCGGAAGGTGAGGTATTCGTGCCTGTACGGGTACCCCGAGGACCAAGGAGTGGAGCGAAGTGGAGACCAACAAGACAACCAGCCATCCAGCCGACTGCGACGTCAGTGTGCAGCTCAGCGAGTGCGGCCGGCAGGACGCCAGGGCGGTCTTCGGCACGCTCGAACGTGTCTTCGCGGGCTGTGACGCCGGGGCGCCGGGGCCGGAGTCCGGCAGCGGCAAGGAGCCGACGGTCTGGATGGCGACCTTCGACACGTCCACCCGGGCGGGTGAACATCCCCAACCGCCGCGTCTGGCCACCGAGGTCACCGCGCTGCTCACCGGCGGCTACCACGCCGTGGACGAGGTCGAGCACGCGCTCGCCGAGCTCTTCGACGTGAAGTCGTCCGAGTCCGTCTCCGGCGACCAGGAGAAGGAGTGCCGCCTGCTCCTGGCCTCACGCTGAAACCCTCCGCCCCCGGCCCCGCGCCGGTGCCCCTCGTGGCCACCGCGCGGGGCCCGCGCACGCCGGGGCGGGGGCGAGGAGGCAGGCTCCCCGCCCCCGCGCCGTCATCCGCACCTGAACCGAACCGATCACCCGGCCGCGCCACCCTGTTCGCGTCCGCCCCGTCCGCCCCGTCCGCCCCGTCCGCTCCGGCGGGCGGGGCGCGGCGCCGACCAATGCGTCCGGGCCCGCCTATGTCCGTCCCGGCGGCCGGAGGCGTTCGAAGTCGATCTCCTTCGCCGGCACCGTCCTGGCGCGCATGTTGCGCCGCATCATCTCCAGGGCGGCCTCCGCCAGATCCTCGTGGATATGGGCCACCGCGTCGGTCGGTACCGTCACGTCGAGGTGCCGGATGTGCGCGTCCAGCGCCGAGTACAGCACACACTGCTCGGTGACCTGGCCGCACAGCACGACATGCCCCACACCGAGCTGCCCGAGCAGATAGGCGAGCGGCGTCTCGTAGAAGGCGGAGTGCCGGGCCTTCACCACGAACAACGAGGTGTCGTCGGGTGCGACCGGCTCGACCAACTCGGCGTGCGGCCCGGCCAGCGCCGTTTCCACGATCTCGCCGTGATGGGAACGCCACTCGCCGAAGTTGTCGTTCACGTAGATCACGGGTACCTCCCGCTCGCGCGCCCGGGCCAGCAGATCCACCAGCACGGGCAGCGCTTCACGGACGGATGGCAGAAGGGCGTCCGCGTCCTCGTGCTCATACGTGTTGATCATGTCGATCACGATGAGCGCGGTCCTGTCCGGCGTGCTCATGGGCGCGCTAGCCGAGTGCGTCCCGCAGGGCGGGAAGCAGCTTCTTGGCAGACCAGTCCAGATACTCGGGCTGGGAGTCGCCGCCGATCTGGACGAGGGCGATCTCGGTGAACCCGGCGTCCGCGTACGGTTTGACCGCCGCTACGAAGTCATCGAGGTTGTCGCCGCACGGGATGGCCTCGGCGACGTCCTCCGGCTTCACGAACTGGGTGGCGGCGTCGAACGCGTCGGGATGCGGCAGCTCCGCGTTCACCTTCCAGCCATTGCCGAACCAGCGGAACTGGTCGTGGGCCCGGCGCACAGCGGCGTCCTTGTCGGGGTCGTAGCACACGGGCAGCTGCCCCACCCTCGGCTTGCCGCGGCCGCCGTGCTTGTCGAAGGCGGTGAGCAGGTCGGCCTTGGGTTCCGTCGCGATGACGAGGTCGCCGAGGCGGCCCGCCAATGCGCAGGACCGTTCGCCGGAAACGGCGATGCCGATGGGCGGGGGCTCGTCGGGAAGGTCCCACAGCCGGGCCGACTCCACATCGAAGTGGGTTCCGCGGTGATTGACGTGGCCGCCGTCGAAGAGAGCGCGGATGATCTCCACGGCCTCCTCGAACATCTCGTGCCGGACGTCAACAGCGGGCCAGCCACCGCCCACGATGTGCTCGTTGAGGTTCTCGCCGGACCCCAGCCCCAGCCGGAACCGGCCCTCCGAGAGCAGCTGCAGGGTCGCCGCCTTCTGGGCGATGACGGCCGGGTGGTACCGGAACGTCGGACAGGTGACATACGTCATCAGCGGGATGCGCGAGGTCGCCTGGGCGGCGGCTCCGAGGACTGCCCAGGCGTAGGGGGAGTGGCCCTGGGAGCGAAGCCAGGGGAAGTAGTGGTCCGAGGTGACGGAGAAGTCGAATCCCGCCTCCTCCGCCTGGACGACATGGTCCACAAGGGCGCGCGGCCCCGCCTGCTCGGTCATCATCGTGTATCCGATTTGCACCATAAAGTGGCGGTTTCCCCTCTGTGGCGACAGGAAACCTCGTCGTGCCCGGAGCGGTGTTCGTGGCGCCGCCCCATGGTCGTCGGCTGCCCCCTTCGCGCCCTGTCGAAGCGACGGAATCACCTCCTTGAGGTGCGGGCGGCGTGGTGGCCGGGGGGTGCGTGGCCGGTGTCGACGGTCGCCCCGACCCCCGTATACATCCAATGTATACACCGTGTGTAGAGTCTCGGTCGTCCGTCGATCATGCCCCTGTCCGGCGTGGTCGGTGCGGAGGGTCCGTCACCACGAAAGAGAGATGCGCCATGCTGCTCGGCAAGAAGTCCGCGAAGCGCCGGAAGGCGGCCTCCTCCCTGCTGGCGGCGGCGTCGCTCGCCCTGGCACTGGGCGGCTGTTCGGTCACCACGGTGTCGCCCGGCAGTGTCAGGGACCAGGCCGAGGGCGAGGCCGGGGCGACCGACTGCCGCAAGTCCACCTGCATCGCCCTGACCTTCGACGCCGGGCCCGGCAAGGACACCCCACAACTCCTGGACACCCTGAAGAAGGAGAAGGTCCCGGCCACGTTCTTCCTGTTGGGCAGGAACCACGTGGAGCGCTATCCCGACGTCGTGCGGCGGATCTCCTCGGAGGGGCACGAGGTGGCCAACCACACCTGGACGCACCGGATACTGACCGACATCGAACGCGACGAGGTGCGCGAGGAGCTCTCCCGCACCCAGGACGCGATCGAGAAGCTCACCGGCCGCAGGCCCACGCTCATGCGCCCGCCCCAGGGCCGTACCGATGACACCGTCTCCGAGGTCAGCCGAGACCTCGGACTGGCGCAAGTGCTGTGGAGCGTCACCGCCAAGGACTACGCCACCACGGATTCCGCGCTCATCCGCCAGAGGACGCTCGACGGGGCCAGGAAGGACGGCATCATCCTGCTCCACGACATCTACGACGGGACCGTGCCGGCCGTTCCCGGCATCATCGCCGAGCTCAAGAAGCGGGGCTTCACGTTCGTGACCGTGTCGCAGCTGCTCGCTCCGGCCAAGGCGGAGCCGGGCGAGGTCTACCGGCCCTGAGGGGCGCCGGCCGCCGGGGCCGGGGCGGTGCGGCCGAAAGGCGGGGACGAGGATCGTGGGTGACGGGGAGCGGTGAGGCGGCTCACACCGCGAGGCGCGGGTCCGCGGGAACACCGGAGGCCTTCCCTCCGTTCTTAGCGGTGTGGTTGCGAAGGGGACAGTGTCCCCGAGCCTCACCCAGTGCCCATGGGGAAGATCGTTCGGCTGAAGCCCCGTGGAGCCTTTCGCCGAGAGGCGACCGCCCTTCGCGGCCACGACGAAACCGCCCCGGCTGGAATCCCCCGTCCAGTCGGGGCTTCGTCGTCGCCCTCCGCATCCGCCGCCCCCGTCGCATGCCCGCATGCCGTCCTTCCGGCACATGCCGTCCCTGACCACACCGATGTGTGACCCCTCGGCCGTGCGTCGGGCCCCGGGGGCTCCCGCCGTGCGACGCTGACTGCGCGCGAGGCGTGCCCGGCCACCCCGAGGAGCCCGCGGAGCGAAGGAGCCCGGCGATGTCGCACGAACAGGCGCGAGAACTTCTGGAGTCCACGGCCGAGGCCCTCACGTCCGGCCAGGACCCCAACCGGTTCGTTCCCTCCATCGCCGAGGGCACCGCGCACCGGTCCGCCATCGGCACCCTCGCCCTTGAGGAGAGCCGCATCCTGCCCGCCGACCGTCGTGCGTTCCTGCACCTCGTCGCCCGCTCGGCGGGCCGGCCCCGGTGCGGCGAGTTCTTCACGACCCTCGCGGAGGGTGAGACGCTCGCCATGGAACGCCTGGGCGCGCTGCTGACCGGGTGCGGACTTGACGAGGTGGCGGTCCAGGCGTACGAGCCGCTGGCCGGCTGTCAGGCGTACCCCGCGTATGTGGCGTGGCTCGCCCTCAACAGCGAGCCGGCCGAGGCGGTGGTCGCCCTCTACGCGAACTTCGGTGCCTGGGGCGCCTACTGTGCCCGCATCGCCGAGGCGCTGCGTGGCCGGTACGGCTTCAGCGACGAGGCGTGCGGGTTCTTCGACTTCTACGCCCTGCCGGCGCCCGCGCTGCGGGACCAGGCCGCCGCGGCCGTGCAGGAGGGCCTGGACGAGGGGCGGGTCACGGCAGCCGCACTCCGCTACGGACGACTGCTGCACGGCAGCGAGCTGACGTTCTGGAACAGCCTGCACACGGCGTCGGCGCGGCGCTGACACCTGGGCGGACCGGATCCACGAAGGCGGAGACCGCACCGCTCGGGCCTTGCGGCTGCTCAAGGCCGCGCGGGTTTCCGCAGACCTGCCCGTCATGGTTTGACCCGGACGGCGGCCGGTCCCACCATGGACCGGCGGCGCTGCCCCGGCGCCGTCGCCCCAGAGGCAGGAGACACCCTTGAAGCCGGCCCCGTACCTCGCCGACGACGACCGCTACACCGGCATGCAGTACCAGCGTTGCGGCCGCAGCGGCGTCCTCCTGCCCAAGGTCTCCCTCGGACTGTGGCACAACTTCGGTGACACCGCGCCGCTGGAGACCCAGCGTGCCGTTCTCCGCCGCGCCTTCGACCGCGGGATCACCCACTTCGACCTCGCCAACAACTACGGGCCGCCGTACGGCAGCGCCGAGGCCAACTTCGGCACCCTGTTCGCCCAGGACTTCCGCCCGTACCGGGACGAGCTGTTCATCGCCACCAAGGCGGGTTACGACATGTGGCCCGGCCCCTACGGCGAGTGGGGCTCGCGCAAGTACCTGCTGGCGAGCCTGGACCAGTCGCTGGGCCGCATGGGCCTCGACCACGTCGACGTCTTCTACTCGCACCGCCCGGACCCGGACACGCCCATCGAGGAGACGGCCGGCGCCCTCGACACGGCCGTGCGCCAGGGCAAGGCCCTGTACGCGGGACTCTCCAACTACAGCCCGGGCCAGATGGCGCGGGCGGCCGCCGTGCTCAAGGAGCTCGGCACCCCGCTGCTGATCAACCAGCACCCGTACAGCATGCTGGACCGGGGCATCGAGCGCAGTGGTCTGATCGCCGCCTCGGCCGAGGCGGGCGCCGGTGTCATCGCCTTCTCCCCGCTGGCCCAGGGGCAGCTGACGGACCGGTACCTCGACGGTGTCCCGGCCGACTCGCGGATGGCCGTCGGCCACTTCCTCAAGCGCGATGCCCTCACCGAGGAGAAGCTCTCCTTGCTGCACGCGCTGGACAAGTTCGCGCGGGAGCGGGGACAGACCCTCGCACAGCTGGCGTTGGCCTGGGTGTTGCGGGACCCCCGGGTCACCTCCGTACTGGTCGGCGCGAGCAGCGTGGCCCAGCTCGACCAGAATCTCGGCGTCCTGGACGCATCGCCCTTCGACGCGTCCGAACTGGCCGAGCTGGACCGACTGCTCGGATGAGGTTTGTCCGGGCGGGGGAGCCCGCCGAGTCGGCGGGGCGGAGCGTGCACGACACGGGGACGCGGCGGAGGAGGGGCCGGGCGGCATGGAACGGATGACGGTGGACCGCGAGCCCGCGGCCGGAGTGGTGCTGCTGAGCGGCATTCCCGGCAGTGGCAAGTCGACGGTGGCGGCCGCGCTTGCCGCCCGGCTGCCGGCCGCGGCGCACATCGAGGTGGACGGCCTCCAGGACCTCATCGTCAGCGGTGGGCGTCTGCCGACGCTCGCACACGACGCCGAAGCCGACCGGCAGATCTTCCTGCGGGCGCGCAACGCCTGCCTGCTGGCCGACAGCTTTGTGAGCGCGGGCTTCCTCCCGGTGATCGACGACGTCGTCGTGCGCCGTTCCCATCTGGCCTTCTACCGCGAAACGCTGGGCAGCAAGCCGCTGCACGTCGTGTTCCTCGCTCCCGGACCGCGGGTGGCGTGGCAGCGCAACCTCGCCCGGGCCAAGACGCTGACCACCGACTGGGCACCGCTGGACGAGGCGATGCGCACCGAGCTCGCCGGGGACGGGGTGTGGATCGACAACGCGCAGCGGACCGTGGCCGGGACGGTGGACGCGATCCTGGGCGGGACCGGTCTGCCCGCCGGCCCTGCCATGCCCACGACGAGAGCCTGACAGGGCGGACGCGGCACCACCGCTTCGTCCGGCCCCGTCGGTGCCGGACGGCTCCTCGGCCCCTCGGCCCCTCGGCCCCGTCGGCACCGTCGGTGCCGTCCGGCCGCAGGGGCCCGGGGCAACGGTGCCGGGGCGGCCCGGTCCGGGACACCCGGAACAGCGGGAACGACCTCCCGGCCGATGCCCGCACGGACGCCACCCGGACCTTCCCGGCCATGGTCACGTTCGTGCCGGGACGATCCGGGTACCCGCCCGTCGTTCCCGCTCCGTCGGCGTTCCGGAGGAAGACATGGCCGTGCGGCACCATCTGATCAAGAGGCGCCCCGAAGCGGTATGGGCCGTTCTGGGGGACGGATCGCGCTACAGCGACTGGGTGGTGGGTACCTCCTCCTCCCGGAGCAAGGACACCCACTGGCCCCAGGTGGGCTCCGCCATCGAGTACACCGTGAACCTGGGCCCCTACACGGCCACGGGCGAAACTGTCGTACGCGTTCACGAGCCGCCCCGGATACTGGAACTGGAGGCCAAGAGCTCCCTCGGCACGGCGAGGATCGCCATCGACGTCCGCCCCTGGGGCGAGGAGACGCTCGTCATCGTGGACGAGCACCCCCTGCGCGGCCCCGGCGGGGCGCTGCACAACGCGGCCTTCGAAGCGCTCCTGCAACTGCGCCACCGCGCCATGCTGGCGCGCCTCGCCGCCGTGGTCGAGGAGAGCGCACCATGACGGCCGGAGCCCGGCGGCCCCGCGGGACGGCCGGTGCCCGCAACCGTTCGCTGACGCCCGACACGACGCCGGACGCCGTGGTGATCGGCGCCGGCCCCAACGGGCTCGTCGCGGCCAACCTCCTCGCCGACGCCGGCTGGAGCGTCGAGGTCCTGGAGGCGCAGGACGAGCCCGGCGGGGCCGTCCGCAGCGACCGCGAGGTCCATCCGGACTACGTGAGCGACATGTTCAGCTCCTTCTACCCGCTGGCGGCCGCGTCGCCCGTCCTGGCGGGCCTCGACCTCCACGAGGAGGGCCTGCGCTGGAGCCACGCGCCGCTGGTGCTTGCACACCCCCTGTCCGACGGCCGGTGTGCCGTGCTGGACCGCGACCGGGCGGCGACAGCGGCCGGCCTGGAACGCTTCGCGCCCGGTGACGGCCTCGCCTGGGAGAACCTCTGCGACACCTGGGACCGGATCGGCCCGGACGTGATCAAGGCGTTGTTCACCCCCTTCCCGCCGGTGCGCTCCTCGGCCCGGCTGCTGGCGCGGCTGCGGACCGCCGAGGGACTGCGTCTGGCCCGCACCTTGCTCCTGCCGGTCCGGCGCATGGGGGAGGAGGAGTTCCGGGGAGAGGGAGGCAGGCTGCTCCTCGCGGGCAACGCCCTGCACGCGGACCTCGCCCCCGAATCGGCCGGCAGTGGGGGCTTCGGCTGGCTCATGGCCATGCTCGGCCAGACGTACGGATTCCCCGTACCGGCCGGCGGCGCCGGGGCGCTCACGGCCGCTCTCGTACGACGCCTGGAGCGGCGCGGCGGGATCGTGCGCTGCGGCGAGCGGGTCGTCGAGATCACCGTCCGCTCCGGGCGTGCCGCGGCGGTCCGTACGGCCGGTGGCGAGACCGTCGCCGTCCACCGGGCGGTGCTCGCCGACGTGGCCGCGCCCGCCCTCTACGGCGAACTCGTCGCCCCCGAACACCTGCCCTCGCGCCTCCTGGACGACCTGCGCCGCTTCCAGTGGGACTGGGCCACGTTCAAGGTCGACTGGGCCCTCTCGGGGCCGATCCCCTGGTCGGCCGGCGAGGCCGCCACGGCGGGCACGGTGCACGTGGCCGACGGGATCGACGAGCTCACCCGGTTCGCCGCCCAGATCGCCACCGGACATGTCCCCGACCGCCCGTTCCTCCTCGTCGGGCAGATGACCACCGCGGACAGGTCGCGCTCCCCGTCGGGCACCGAGTCCGTCTGGGCCTACACCCACGTCCCGCACCGCGTCCGGGCCGACGCCGGCGACGACGCCCTCACGGGCGCGTGGACCACGCGTGAGCAGGAGGCGATGGCCGACCGGATGGAGGCCGGGATCGAGCGATTCGCCCCCGGGTTCCGCGACCGCGTCCGGGCGCGCCGCATCCTCGCCCCGCCCACGATGGAGCGGTTGGACGCCAACCTCCGTGACGGTGCCATCAACACCGGTACGACCGCGCTCCACCAGCAACTCGTCTTCCGGCCCGTCCCCGGCACCGGCCGCCCCGAGACCCCGGTGGAGGGGCTCTATCTGGCGTCGGCGGCGGCCCACCCGGGAGGCGGTGTGCACGGCGCTCCCGGTGCCAACGCCGCCCGCGCCGCCCTGCACGCCACCCGGCCCGTCCGCCGCACCCTCGTCCGTGCCCAGCACGCCCTGGCCGCTCGCGGGCGCCGACGACAGGACCGTTAGGCACCGGCCGATGATCAGGCCGCATCCGGGCCGGGTGGTGGGACCTGCCACCGATGCGGCAGTAAGGGCCTTCGGCCGCGGTCCGGCCGGCGCCGGGTGCCAGGGCTCACGGCCCCTCACCGGTCAGCCGCTCCCGGAGTTCGCCGGCCTCCCGGGCCCGGGAGCGGGCGGTCCGTGCGGTGTGCCCGGCCTCGTCGGCCCGCTCCCGGGCGGTCCGGGCATCGGCCTCTGCCGCACGCCGCCGTTCCTCGGCCTCCGCAAGGTGCTCGGCCAGCGCGGCGGCCCGCCGCTCCGCGTCCGCCAGCTCCCCGGCCAGCCCCGTCGTCCGCCGCTCGATCTCCCGCAGTGCCGCCCCCGCGTGCTCACGCTCGGCCTCGGCCCGCTCGTGCTCCCGCTCTCGGAGGCGCGCCTCCCGTTCGGCCCGCGAGGCGTCCTGCCGGGCCCGCTCCTGTTCCCGTCGGCGCTCCGGGTCACCGGGGGAGGCACCCTTCCGTCCGCTCGTGGACGGACGCCGCGGTGGCGGGGGACTGTCCGCGGCGGGTGCGACGAAGCCGACTGGGGCACTGAGGGACTTCGCCAGATGGCCCTCCGACCACTTCTCGGCCGCGCCGGGATCGGCGAGGACCGCTTGGAGTGTGCCTTCGACCTCGCGCTGGACGTCCTCGCCGACCGGCTGCCCGGCCTCCGCGGCCAGTCGACGTGCCTGCCGCGCGAGGGCGGTGACCACGGCGTTCCGGCGGTGACCGAGCTCCCGCAGCTGCTCACCATCGAGCGTGCGATGGGCCTCGCGCAGGGCCTGGCCCAGCTCGACCAGCGACCGGACCTCCTCGGGCCGCGCCCGTACGAGCAGATTGCTCACCCATGCCGCCAGGGTCGGCCGGCGCAGTCCGCGGACGGCGTCGGCCAACGCACCGTCCCCGGCCGTGCGGGCCTCGGCGACGCGCCTGTTCCGGGCTGCGGTGAAGGCGTCGGGCCGCAGCCCGTACAGCTCGTCCGCGACGGTGTGCAGATCCACGGCTCTCCCGGGGTCAGCGGCCCACCGGGGCAGAGGGCGCGCGGGTCATGCCGTCCGGCGCACCGGTCCGGTGGTTTTCGGTCATGGTCGGAATTCTTCCAGCGGACGGCGCCGCACGGGCTGCCGGAATCCATCCGGCGGGTGGTGCGGTGACGGATCCCCGTGCGGCCTGGGCGCACCCGGAGGGCGGCCGTAAGGCGGCCCTTCCCGGCCGCGGGGCGGCCGGAAGACGGCCGCGAGGCGGCCGGGCGGGTGGGCCGCGACGTGCACCCGGGCCGGTGTCGCGGCTCGTATACGATCCGCCCGCTCCGGGCGGATCACACGAGGACGGCCCGTACGGCGCCGAAGCGGGCCGTACGGGCCGTTCTGTTGCGGGTGTTACGTGGTGTTGCGGGAGGGAGCGGGGGAGGTGGGCATCGAGGGGTCAGAAGGAGTAGACGTTCGCGTTCTCGGACTGCATCACGCAGGAATTCGAGAACGTCCGCTCGAAGTCGACGCGCCGCCCTTCCCAGATGCCCTGCGCCGTGACGACCACCGGGTCGTAGATCTTGACACAACTACGCTGGTTGTCACCGCTCAGAGCGTCGAACCGGCCCTGCACCGCACGTAATTCGGAACACGCCCGCTGCGCGGAGGGATGAGTGCCGCCGGGGGTCGGCGTGCACGTGAGCGTCACCGCTCGCATGGGTGACGCGGTTGCGGCGTCTTCGCCCTGTGCCACGGTCAGCACGAGCGCTGTCGGCGCGTAGAGCCTCGGTTCGGGCGTGGCCGCCTCGGCCGCCGCCAGGGGGCTCAGGGCCGCTGCTGCGGCCAGACCGCATACGACGGCGCGCCTTGCCAGTGTCCGCATCGGAGGAATCCTTTCTCGGTTCGGGTTTCGTTGCGGGGAACACACTGCCTCGCCAAGTCTGTTGACGCACATTCAGGGTCGCTTTTCAGTTTTGTATGTTATTCAAGCAGTGACGCGAAACGGTGTTCGATGGATCACGTTCGCGACGGCCGGGACCCGCCCACCAGCCCTCGGCGGTCCACCCGGAGATGGTTCAAAGGTCCACTATGCGTGGAACAGGGCGGGGTGGCCGCGGTCAACACGTCCGAAACGTGGCGGTAACACGGGCGACGGCACCCCTGTCGCCCACCGTGTGGCGGGAGTTGTGCGGGCTCCTGTCTGGTATTCGATCTTTCATCAAAAGGTAATGTTCCGGTAAAGTCTCTGAAGCCGCCGTGGCGGATCGTCGTCACGAGCCGTACTTCAGTGCGAAGCGCCTGTCACCACCGCAATTACCCAGCCCGTCACTGACCCGACCACACCGCGCCCCGGCCACCGGCCATGACGCAGGAGGCACGCCGTCATGAAATCGCTGTTCCTGTCCGCTCGTTGTCCCAGTCGTTCCCGTTGTTCTCGTCGTGCTCCGCTCCCCCCACCGTCAGCAGGAGGACGCCCGGCGAGCGCGAAGCGCAGACCGCTGTGAGCCGGTCGTCGTACGCCGGACCTCGAGCCCCGCACCACTCGTCCGCCGCGCGCGGACCGCACCGCTAGGACCCCCCCATGTCTTCCCTCTTCAAGGCACCCCCGACTCCCAAGGACCCCGGCGTGCTGCGTCGTGACCTCCTCGCGTCGCTGGTCGTCTTCCTCGTCGCCCTGCCGCTCTGTGTGGGCGTGGCGGTCGCCTCCGGCGTACCCGCCGAACTCGGCCTGATCACCGGAATCGTCGGCGGTTTGCTCGTGGGCGCGCTACCGGGCAGTGCCTTGCAGGTCAGCGGCCCCGCGGCAGGTCTGACCGTCCTCGTGTACGAAGCGGTGCAGCAGTTCGGCCTCGGTGCGCTGGGCGCGATAGTCCTCGTGTCCGGACTCATGCAACTCGCCCTCGGAGCCATGGGGTTCGGACGCTGGTTCCGTGCCATATCGGTCGCCGTGGTCCAGGGCATGCTCGCCGGTATCGGTCTGGTCCTCGTACTGGGGCAGGTGTACGCGATGGCGGACACCGCCCAACCCTCCGGCGGTCTCGGCAAGATAGCCGGCCTGCCGGGTCTGGTGGCCTCGATCGTCTCCGGCGGAACGGCGCTCACCGCCTTCCTCGTCGGTGCCGGGACGGTGGCCGTCCTCGTGCTGTGGCCGAAGCTCCCCGCCCGTGCCCGTCTGCTCCCGGCCCCGTTGGCGGCCGTCGCCCTGGCCACCGCCGCCGTCTGGCTGCTCGGCCTGTCCGTCGCCAAGGTCGAGGTCCAGGGACTGCTGGACGCGATCCAGCCCCCGGGCGCCGGCGACTTCGCGGATCTGGCCGGCCTCACCGTGATCGGTACCGTTCTCGCCTTCACGCTGATCGCCTCCGCCGAGAGCCTGTTCAGCGCGGCGGCGGTGGACCGCATGCACAACGGTCCGCGCACCGACTACAACAAGGAGTTGATGGCCCAGGGTGTGGGCAACACGGTGTGCGGCGCGCTCGGCGCCCTGCCGATGACCGCGGTCATCGTGCGCAGCGCCGCCAACGTCCAGGCCGGTGCGCGTACGCGGCTCTCGCGTGTCGCGCACGGTCTGTGGCTGCTGCTGTTCGCCGCCCTGCTGCCCGCCGCGATCGGTGTCATCCCGCTCGCCGCGCTGGCCGGTGTCCTGGTGCACGCGGGCTGCAAGCTCGTCCCCGTCAAGGAACTGGCCCCGCTGTGGCGTGACCACCGGGGCGAGGCGGTGATCCTCGCCGTCACCACCATCGCCGTCGTCGTCACCAACCTCTTCGAGGGTGTGGTGCTGGGACTGCTTCTCGCCGTCTGCAAGACCGCCTGGGAGACCTCGCACCTCCATGTCGAGGTGCGGGAGCTGACCGGTGGCCGGATGATCGCGGTCATCACGGGCAACGCGACGTTCCTGAGGCTGCCGCGGATCATGGAGGAGCTGGAGGCCCTGCCCAAGGACCGGCCCATAGAGCTGGATCTGTCGCAACTGCGCCACCTCGACCATGCCTGCCGTACCGCGCTGGAGAGTTGGGCGCTGCGGCACAACGACGCCGGCATCGAACCGGTCCGGCTGCTGCCCCCGGTGAAGGTCGCCGACTGACGGGAGCTCCGGCCCCCGGAGCGGGGCGCGCCCGCCCTGGGCGGTCCGCCAAGGACCGTCCAGGGCGCGGCCCGTCCGCCACGGCCCGTCCGCCACGGCCCGGCCGTGCTGTGGCCGGTCCGTGACGGACGGCCCGTCGCGTGACGCTCAGTGCGTCGCCGACCGCTCCTGTTCCGTGCCGAGCGCGAAGTCGACGACGGACCACGGTGTCAGGGCGTCCTTCTTCACCAGCCCGACCGCCTGGCTCCTCTCGGGCTCTGCGGCCTGTGCGGTCGTGGCGCCGGCGGTGAGCAGGGCGCCGGCTGCTGCGGCCAGGGCGACGGTACGGAGATTCATGGTTCCCCTCTCGGCTCGTTGTGCGTGCCGTCGATCAACGAGCGGAGGTGCCGATGGTGTCGGGGAGTGCGCCGCACGGAGGCGAGGGTCCCTGCCAGGGGATTGTCGTCAGTATGACGACAGAAGGAAAGTTGCGTATTGACCGAAATGCAGTTCGAGGAGTTATATGGGGTTAAAGGGCGCATAAAGCCTTCCATAGGAGGAAAGCCCGCAATGACCACAC
Organism: Streptomyces sp. SP18CS02; assembly: GCF_036322365.1. Classification (NCBI taxonomy): domain Bacteria; kingdom Bacillati; phylum Actinomycetota; class Actinomycetes; order Kitasatosporales; family Streptomycetaceae; genus Streptomyces; species Streptomyces sp. SP18CS02. The sequence goes on along the minus strand of NZ_JAQYXC010000306.1, from coordinate 138,812 downwards.
ACCCGAGCATTGAGCAGCACCCTGATCTTGCCGAGATGCGTTCCCGGTTCGAACGGGCGACCAGTACCCCACGTGGTCAGGCGATCGAGACCATGGCCCTGCTGACGGGTCTGTACCTGGCCGCCTCACCGTGGATAGCCGGTTTCAACGGCTTCACCACTCTCGCCGTGTGCAACCTGATCACCGGCGTCGCCTACGCCCTGTGCCTGGGAGGGTTCGGCTCCGCGTATGAGCGGACCCACGCCATGGCATGGTGCGCCATCGTCATCGGAGCATGGACGATCATCTCTCCGTGGGTAGTGGCCGGCGACGTCGCCACGACCCGGAGTGTGGTCAACAACATCATCGTCGGCGTTGTGGCTCTGCTGCTCGGCCTGGCCATGGCCGCGACCAGTGACGGCCGCACCACCCGGACCCGGAGGAGCCCGAACGCGGATGCCATGCGCTGACGCGCCCAACGAGTAGGGCCCCGGCCGCGCCAGGCCGGGGCCTTGCCGAAGCCCCGGCCGTTCCCGCCGAGTTCGGCGTACGCGCCGGGTCTGCTCCTCCCGGTCCTGCCCCGTCCGGAGCGCGCCCTGCCGGGCGCGCCGCCCCGTCCGGCGAGTCCACAAAGCCGTCACACCCCACAGGTGTGCCGGGCGGCCGGCGCGGGGATGGCCGTGATCATGACACAGACAACCGCCCCGGCCCGGCGTCCCGCACGCCAACTCCTCGCGGCGTCGGTGGGCAACGCCGTCGAGTGGTACGACTGGTACACGTACACCTTCCTCGCCACCTACATCGCCGCCCAGATCTTTCCCCGCGGCGCCGACAACTCCCTCGTCCCCCTGCTCTCCACCTTCGCGGTCTTCGCCGTGGGCTTCTTCATGCGGCCCGTCGGCGGACTGCTGATGGGCGCGGTGGCGGACCGCCATGGCCGCCGCGCCGCACTCACCGTGACCATCCTCCTGATGGGCGGCAGCAGCCTGCTGGTCGGCCTCACCCCCACGTACGCGCTCGCGGGTGTCTTCGCCCCGGTGATCCTCGTCGTCGCCAGGCTCCTCCAAGGCCTTTCGGTGGGAGGGGAGTTCGCCGCCTCCACCACCTTCCTGGTCGAGTCGGCGGGCCCCGGGCGGCGAGGTCTGTTCTCCAGCTTCCAGTACGTCTCCACCACCATCGGCCAGCTCGCGGCCTCCGGAATCGCCGCCGCCCTCGTCGCCGGGTTCACGGACGCACAGATGGAGGGCTGGGGCTGGCGCGTGCCCTTCCTCCTCGGCGCGGTGCTCAGCCTCGTCGGATTCTGGATCCGGCGCGGCGCTCAGGAGACCCTGGCCCTCGACGGAGAACGGGCCGTGACGAGCCGCCCCGGCCTCTTCGAAGCCCTGCGCCGCCACCCCCGTGAGTCCCTGCTGATCGGAGGCATCACGGTCGGCGGCACCATCGCCTACTACACGTGGACCTCCTACCTCCCGACCTACGCAGAACTCAACGCCGGCGTCGACAAGGCCGACGCACTGCTCGCGGGCACTGTCTCCCTCACCTTCTTCGCCCTGCTCCAGCCGCTGGGCGGGCTCCTGTCCGACCGCTACGGCCGCAAGCCGCTGCTGCTGTTCTTCGGTATCGGGTTCGCCCTGCTGAGCGTGGTGCTGCTGCGTTCCATCAGCGGCTTCGGTTCCCTGCTGCTCGTCCAGTGCGCGGGCATGGTGCTGCTCACCGGGTTCACCTCGATATCCGCCGCCGTCAACGCGGAGATCTTCCCCGCGCGGGTCCGCGCGGCGGGCATCGGGTTCCCGTACTCCCTGACGGTGGCCCTCTTCGGCGGCACGGCGCCGTATGTGGGAACCCTGTTCAAGGAGCTCGGCCGACCGGAGCTGTTCCCCTGGTACGTCTCCGCCCTCTGCCTGGTGTCGGCGGCCGTCTACCTGCGGCTGCCGGAAAGCGCGCACAAGGAGCTGGAACGCTGAACCCGGCACCGGCACCGGCACCGGCACCGGCCACGGGTCGCGGGTGGAGCCCGTGGCCTCCCGGCGACGACGGACGGAGCGTCCCACCGCCGACGGCGGACCGCGGAGACGTCCGGTCGCCCGGACGCCGACCGGCGCGCGACTTCGGCACGGCGCGCACTGTGCCGCGTTCACGCCCGCGACGCCACGACCCGCGCGCTCCCGCGTTCAGGTGGAAGAAGCGTTACGCCTTTCACTCACCGGTGTGATGGGCCGGTGCCGCAGCCGTGGCTCGGGCCGGCCCGGGCAGGAACGAGCCGGGGGACAGAGCCCGTTGCCGGCCCCGGAGGCTTCGCGGGCGGACGGGTATCGACTGCTTCGGAGGTGCTGCGTGCTACCCACCACGACCGGTGGCCCGAGAGGAACCCTGCACGGATGCGCAGGTCACGACCCGGGCGCCGGCGGGGCGACGCGCCCCCGGTCCGGCGCGCGCGTGACCGCCCCTGCCGGTTCGGGCGCGGTACGGGAACGGGCCCGGCCTCATAGGGCCCGTGGCCGGCGACGTCTGCGCATCGCTCGCCCGCGGCCCGCCGCCGGCCCGGGAGCGCGCGCCGCGGCAGGGACGCCGGCGGAAGGGCGGCCGGGCCCCTCGTCCCGTACGGGCCGCGCCCGTACCGCCCCCTTCCCCGTCGCCCGTACGCATCCGCCCGCCCGACACCTCCGCATCCGCACATCAGGAGCACCGACGACATGAGCGCCACCGAGACCGTCAGCGCCTGCCCGCACCATCCGCCGACCTCCCGCGGCGCCGCCGCGCGTGCGTGCTTGGGCCACGGGCGCCACCTGCGGCCCCCGGCCGCCCCGCACCGAATCCGTCCCCGGGCCGCACCGCGAAGGCGGCCGTCCCGCATGGCGCGGGCGATCCCACGGTTCGACCGGAGCGCCGCGCGAACGCCCTTGGAGGTGCTCGTCCGTTGGTAGCCGGAGGTGTGAACGGAGCGAGGAACCCGATGAGCACGACCACGACCACCATGGACGCCGGCCCCCACAGCGGCACCGCGAACGGCACCGGCGCAGGCGGGGTCACCGGATCCGGCCCGGGTTCCGGTTCCTCGGTGCCCTGTCCGGTCGGCGAGCCGGGGACCGGCCGCGACTCCCGCGGTGTGGCGGCGCGTGCCCGGATCGAGCGGGAACTCCTGGAGGCCCGTCAGCGGTACACCGTCGGCCGCCTCATCATGACCGCCTACGACTCCCCGGAGTGGGAGATCTGGTGGGGAGCCCTGGAACCCGACGAGCAGATGCAGGCCGCGAAGGCCTTCGCCATCCTCGTCAAACGCGCGGCACTCGACAAGGAGGGAGCGGACGGCGAAGCCGCCGAGGAGTACGTCAGGGCGATCCTCGGCGAGTGGATCGCGGCGATGATCCCCGCCTCCCTCTACACCGAGGATCCCTGACCGCGGACGGCGGAGACGGCCGCCGGGTCGGGGTGGGCGACCGTCCCGGCGGCCCGCGCCATCCTCCTGCTTCCGGCGCGGGCATCCGGGTATGCGCGCGCAGTGACCACTCACGGACCGCGGGGCCACCCGCCCGGGTGTGTGCCGATGGACGGATGTCCCGGGCGTGCCCGTTTCCCTCCGGTCCGCGGCGGTCATGGCTGTGAAGTTGGCGTCTCGTGCAGGAGGAAGAATGGCGAACCCCAAGAAGACCGCCCACGGGGCCGAGAGCCCGGCAGGAGAGATCCCCGGTAAGCCGTCCCCGGAGCCGGCGTCGCTCGACGAACCGACCGAGCCGCGCGGACCGCTGCCCCCCAAGTCCGACCAGAGCGGCCCGGACACGCTCAGCCCCACCGGTCAGCCCACGGGCGTCGAACCGTCCCGGCTGGCGCAGGGCGGCGAATACCTGACCACGGCCCAGGGCGCCCGGCTGTACGACACGGACCACTCCCTGAAGGCCGGGGCGCGCGGACCGGTGCTGCTCCAGGACCACCATCTGCGTGAGAAGATCACCCACTTCGATCACGAGCGCATCCCGGAGCGTGTGGTGCACGCGCGGGGTGCCGCCGCCCACGGCGTCTTCGAGGGGTACGGGACGGCGAGCGGGGTCACCAAGGCCGCGTTCCTCCGCAAGGGCGTCCAGACCCCGGTCTTCGTACGCTTCTCCACCGTCCTCGGCTCCCGGGGATCGGCGGACACGGTCCGCGACACCCGTGGCTTCGCCACCAAGTTCTACACCGACGAAGGCACCTTCGACCTGGTCGGCAACAACATCCCGGTGTTCTTCATCCAGGACGCGATCAAGTTCCCCGACATCATCCACGCGGGCAAGCCGCATCCCGACCGGGAGATCCCCCAGGCGCAGAGCGCCCACGACACCTTCTGGGACTTCGTCACGCTCCACACCGAAGCCACCCACCACACGCTGTGGAACATGTCCGACCGCGGTATCCCGCGCTCGTACCGCATGATGGAGGGCTTCGGGGTCCACACCTTCCGGCTGGTCAACGCGGACGGCGGGACCACCCTGGTCAAGTTCCACTGGAAGCCGAAGCTGGGCGTGCACAGCCTCGTCTGGGAGGAGGCCCAGCTGATCAACGGAATGGACCCGGACTTCCACCGCCGGGACCTCGCCGACGCCATCGAGGCGGGCGCCTATCCGCAGTGGGAACTGGGCGTCCAGACCTTCCCCGACACCCCGGACCAGACGTTCCAGGGCATCGACCTGCTGGATCCGACGAACATCGTCCCCGAGGAGCAGGCCCCCGTTCAGCCGATCGGGCTGATGACCCTCAACGCCAACCCGTCGAACTATTTCGCCGAGACCGAACAGGTCGCCTTCCATCCCGGGCACCTCGTGCCGGGCATCGACATCACCGACGACCCGCTGCTGAGCGGCCGGCTGTTCTCGTACCTCGACACCCAGATCAGCCGGCTGGGCGGACCGAACTTCGCCCAGATCCCCATCAACCGCACCCACGCCCCGGTCAACGACATGCTGCGGGACGGTATGCACCAGACAGCCGTGCACACCGGGGTGGCCCCCTACCACCCCAACTCTCTCGACGGCGGCTGTCCGTTCCTCGCGGGTGCGGACACCGGGGCGTACATCGAGGTTCCGGTGGAGGTTCCGGCCGCGCGGAAGGTCCGTGAGGCACCGGCCTCCGTCGCGGACCACTTCAGCCAGCCCCGCCGGTTCTGGCTCAGCATGACGCCGACCGAGCGCGAGCACATCGTCGCCGCCTACACCTTCGAACTGGGCAAGTGCTACGAGCAGGCCATCAAGGAACGCGGCCTCAAGGTGCTGGCCAACATCGACCCCGAACTGTGCCGGCGGGTGGCCGCGGGCCTCGGGCTGCCCGCCCCCGAGCCCACGGAGCCGCAGACACCGGTCGAGCCCAGCCCGGCGCTGTCGCAGCTGGGTGACACCTGGCCGCTGGACGGCAGGATCATCGGCATCGTCGCCGAGGAGGACAGCGACCTGGCCGGCGTCCGCGAGGTGCGCCAGGCGGTGCTCGACGCGGGCATGGTCCCCCTGGTGATCGCCCCGACCGGGGGCAAGCTGGACGCGGACGGCGAGCCGATCACCGTGCAGCGCACCTACGCCACCGCACGGTCGGTCGAGTACGACGCCGTCCTGCTGGCCGGCGCGTCGACCGACCCGCGGGTGCTGCTGATGGTCACCGAGGCCTACCGCCACGCCAAGGCCATCGGCGCCTGGGCGGGCGCGCCGAGCGTCCTGGAGGCCGCCGGGGTCGAGCCCTCGGCCCCCGGCGTGGTGACCGGGGACGACGCGGGCGGTGTGCTGGAGCAGATCACCAGGCTCCTCGGCGGGCACCGCGTCTGGGAACGCTTCTCCGCCGAGGGCTGACGAGCCCGCGGACGCAAGCGCCGGGGGCGGCCCTCGCAGGAGGGCCGCCCCCGGATCCGGCCGGCCTCGCGGCGAATCCCTTCGGACCCGCGGTCCGCCTACGGATCCGTGCTCACGGATCCGTCCGGGCATCGTGCCGCAAGGGGGTGAGCTGCTCGATGTCGTAGCGGGCCCGCAGTGCCGCGATCGCCGCGTGATCGGGAGAACCCCCGGCGTCGAGGATCCCCAGGAGCTCCTCGAAGTACCGCTCGTGGTCCGGGGGAGGCGATGCCTGGAAGAACATCTTCGCCGGGGTGTCCGTGCGGTTGGCGAACGCGTGGGGGCAGCCCGGCGGCACGACGATGACCGTGCCGGGAGTCGCCCGTACGCTCCGCCGCCCCGCCGGGGACTCCCAGTGCCGCCAGTCGTCGGCCGAGCGCACCCGGGGCTCGAAGGCCAGCACGTCGAGCTCGCCTTCGAGAACGTAGAAGAGCTCCTCGCTGCGGGTGTGCACGTGCGCCCCCACATCGAAACCCGGGGGCACCACGACCTCGAAACTGGACGCCGCGCGGGAGTGCTCCCCCGTGACCTTGAAGGTGACCTCCTGGGCGGGCGTCCGCAGGGTGCGGCCGTGCCCGGTGGGAACGAGCAGACCGTCGGGGACTTTCTCGAACAGGGACACGGGTGTCCCGCCATGCGCCGTCACCAGGCCACCGGCAACGACTCGGGCCCTCGGATGAGCGCGCCGGCGCGGAAGCGGAGCTGTTCCACCGGCACGGCGAACCGCAGGTTCGGGAAGCGGTCCAGCAGCGTGGAGACGATCAGTTCCGACTCCAGCCGGGCGAGCATCCCGCCCACGCAGTAGTGCGGACCGTAGCCGAACGCCACATGGGGGTTGGGGTTCCGGTCGAGACGGATCTCCTCCGGCTGCGGGAAGACGTCCGGGTCCCGGTTGGCGGCCAGGTACGAGACGTAGACGGCCTCGCCCGCCTTGATGTCATGGCCCGCGATGGTCATGTCCTCCATCGCGATCCGGGACAGCCCGACGGCACTGCGGTGCGGGATGTAGCGCAGCAACTCGTCGATGGCGGACGGCCGCAGCTCCGGCTCGCTGCGCAGCCGGGCGAAGTGCTCCGGATGGGTGAGCAGGATGTAGATCATGTTGCCGCTGTTGTTGGTGACCGCCTCACCGCCGATCTGGATGAGCAGCGAGAGACCGACCGCCTCGGACTCGGTGACCGTGCCCTCCGCCACCGCGGTGGAGAGCAGGCCGATCACATCCTCACCGCTCGTTCCCCGCCGACGCTCCAGCAGTTCGGCGAAGTACGCGCACATCTCGTTCTTCGCCTGGTTGCTGCGCTCCGCCCCCTGGGACGAGGAGAGGATGAGCGAGGTCCATTCGTGCATCCGCGGCCGGTCGGGGACGGGAACCCCCATCAGCTCGCAGACGACCGCCAGCGGGAACGGGGCCAGGATCCGCTCGGTGAGGTCGACGGGCGGACCGTCCCGCAGGACCCCGTCGACCAGTTCGTCGAGCATCGCCTGCGCCCGTTCGCGCAGCCGCTCGACACCCCGGGAGGTGAAGGCGGCCGCCACGGCCCGCCGCAGCCGGGTGTGGTCCGGCGGGTCCTCGAACCCGACCGCCCCGTCCACCGGGATGAAGTGCGGGGCCAGGCGGGTGACGTCGTTCTGCACCACCGCCTTCCGGGAGAAGCGCGGATCGTTCGTCACCATCCGCACGTCGTCGTACCGCGACACCAGCCACGCCCAGCCGTCGCCGTTGGGGAGCCTGATACGGGTGACGGGGCCCTCTTCCATGAGCTCCGCCAGCACCGGATCGAAGTCCACACCGAACAGGTCCTGGGCAGGCCAGAAGCGGATCGGTGGGCGAAGGCCGACCGTGGCCGTCGTCGTCTCGTTCTGCATGTCTCAGTTCCTCTGCGCGAGCGACAGCGTGTCCGGGATGGTCCAGCGGCCCAGGGTCATCTCCGCGGTGATCCCCGGACCGAAGCCGGCGAGCAGCCCGCGCGCGGTGTGCTCCGTTCCGCCCTCCTCGAAGAGCCTGCGCAGCGCGTCCAGGACGACCGCGCTGGCGATGTTGCCGTACTCGGTCAGGGTCGCCCGGCTGAAGCGGAACGCCTCGGGCTCCACTCCGAGGAACTTGCTGAGGTCGTCGAGGATCCTCGGCCCGCCCGCGTGGATGATGTAGAAGTCCAGCGCGGCGGCGTCCCAGCCGTGCAGCCCCGCGAGCTCCTTGAGGGCCGGAGCGAGCGGTTCCATGGTGCCCGGCACCCGCTTGTCGAGCTTGAAGTGGAAGCCGGTGGAACGGATGTCGTAGGCGATCCAGTCCTCGGTGTCCGGGACCAGATAGGAGCCGTTGCGCTCCAGCTCCACACCATGGCCGCCCCGGCCGCGCACCACGGCCGCGGCCAGACCGTCGCCGAACAGACCGTTGGAGAGCAGATTGCCCACGGTCAGGTCGGTCGGCTGGTAGCACAGCGAGCAGAACTCGCAGGCCACGATCAGAGCGTTCGCCTCGGGGTAGGCGGTGCAGAAGTCATGGGCCCGGTTGATCGCCGCTCCGCCTGCCGCGCACCCGAGCTGGGCGATCGGCACCTGACGGACGTCGGTGCGGAACTCCATGGAGTTGATCAGCCATGCGGTGAGCGACGGCATCATGAAGCCGGTGCACGACACATAGATGATCACGTCGATGTCGGTCGTGCGGAGTTCGGCCTCGTCGAGGGCCTGCCGGATGACGGCGGGCACCCGGGCCTTGGCCTCGGATTCGTACACCCGGTTGCGGTACTCGAAGCCGGGGTGTTCCAGCGTCTCCTCGATCGGTCGCAGAAGGTGCCGCTTCTCTACGCCGGTGTTCCGGATCAGCCGCAGTGCCAGTTCCAGTTGGGGATGGTCCGCATGGACGGACCGCGCCAGGTCGAGGGTCTGTTCCATGGTGATCACATGCTCGGGCACGGACACCGCGGGTCTGCACAGAGTGGCCATGACGTTGCGCCCTTCTCTCGCGTTTGATCAAAGGATCACGGACCGCCCACTGTTGCGCGCGCTGGGACGTCCCCCCTGCCGTCTGAGCCGAATCGGTGATGAGGGGGCCCGGCCGGGCCGATGGGCCGGCGATCGGGAAGGGATGTGGCGCCCGTTCACCGCGCCGGAACGGCCCTCCGGGTCTGACCGGCGCACCGCGCACCGCGCGCCCGTGCAACGCCGAACGCTGGGAGATGAACCCGATGACGTCCGAACCCGAGACGGTGACCGCGCCCGGTACCTGCCCGCATGAGGACGAGTCCGTCCACGTCTGGAATCTCGACGAACTGCAGGCCCTGGACTTCGACCCGCTGCTGACCAGACTGCTCCGCGAAGAGCCGGTGGCCCGCATCCGCCTGCCGTTCGGCGAGGGCAGCGCATGGCTCACGACGCGTTACGAGGATGTCAAACTGGCCTCCTCCGATCCCCGGCTCAGCCGCAAGGCCCTGGCGGAGCGCGGGGTGACCAGCTCCTCGCCGCACGCCATCGCCGCCAAGCACGCCGCCCTCAACTACGCGGACCCGCCCCACCTCACCCAGATGCGCCGCGTGGTGGCGCGCGCGTTCACCGGCAAGAGCATGCAGAGGCTGCGGCCCATGGCCCAGCGCACCGCGGACCGTCTGCTGGACGCGATGGAGCAGCAGGGTCCGCCCGCGGACCTGATGGAGCACCTGCACGGGCCCTTCCCGCTCTCGGTCGTCAGCGACCTGCTGGGCCTGCCGGAGGACGAGCGTTCGCAGATGACCTCCTGGGCGAACGTCATCATGGCCCCGCGCCCGGCCCCGGCCCGCAGCAAGGAGGCCAAGTCGACGGTGCGGGACGTCATCGTCGGACTGCTCGAACGGCGGCGCGCCGAGCCACAGGACGACCTGGCAGGCGTGCTCTCCGCGGCCTGCGAGGCGGGTGAGATCAACGAGCACGAGGCGATCTCGCTGGCCACCGCCATCCTGGTGAGCGGTGCGCACGCGGTGCGCAACAACAGCGCCAACATGGTCTACGCGCTTCTCACCCATCCGGAGCACCTCGCCCGGCTGCGCGCCGAGCCGGACCTGCTGCCGCAGGCCGTCGACGAGCTCCTGCGGTACATCCCCCACCGCAACGGAGTGGGGCTCCCCAGGATCGCGACCGAGGACCTGGAGATCGGTGGCGTCCTCATCAAGAAGGGGGAGGCGGTCTACTCCTCCTACCTGGCCGCGAACCGTGACCCCTCGGTCTTCGCCGACCCGGACGTCATCGACTTCGACCGAGGACCCAACGCGCATCTGTCGTTCGGCTTCGGGCCGCACCACTGTGTCGGATCGATGCTGGCGCGGATGGAGTCCGAGATCGTCCTCGCGTCCCTGCTCGACCGGTTCCCCGGGCTGCGCCTGGCGGTGCCGCCGGAGCAGATCGAGTGGCAGCAGGGTGCCCTGATCCGCGGGCCGCAGACACTGCCCGTGACCTGGGACGCCTGACGAGTGGTCACTCACCGGGAACGAGGCCCGGGGGCCGGCCGGCCCGGCCCCTTGACCGGGCCCGACGGCTCCGCCCAGCGGCTCCGAACGGCTGACGGGGTGGGCAGGCGGCCGGGTCGGGCGACCCGGTCACCCGGACGGCCCCGCCCAGGGTGCCGCCGGGCAACGGCGTTCGGACGATGAACGGGTGTCCGATCACCTGCGCATCGTCCACGGCAGCCCGAACGCCGTGGAACTCGCCGCCCTGACGGCCGTCCTGACCGCGCTCGCCTGCCGGCAGGCGGCTCAGCACCTGGAAATGGACCCGGCCCCGCCCCGGGCGCACTGGGACCGGAGCTGGAAGGTGCACCTCTCCCCGGGTTCCTGGCGCTGCGGGTCCGGGTTCCCCTACCACCGCCGCTGACCAACGCCGTTGGCCACCGCGTCGGCCCGCCCGAAGGTCCGCCGACGGTGAGTGAACGGCAACGAGGGGCGTGAAGCCGGGGCTTCGCGCCCCTCGGTATGCCCGTATCGCGCCCGTCACCCGGGTTTCGGGCAGCGAATGTGCAGTGGATGTGGCCATACGGGTACTGATGGCGACTGCGGACTAGTAGAGTAAACCATCCATCCGGTATGTTCCCGGATGGATTTTCTCTGTGTTCGAGTGTTCCGTTAGTCGTTGACTCTCTTTCGGAGCTGTGATGGCCAAGCAGGACCGTGCGGTGCGTACGCGTCAGGAACTGATCCGTTCGGCCGCTGAGGCTTTCAGCCGGGGCGGCTTCGCGTTGTCGTCCCTGACGGACATCAGCGCCAGGGCGGGGGTGAGCAGCGGTGCGCTGCATTTCCACTTCGCCAGCAAGAGGGCGTTGGGGGAGGCGGTGGAGACGGCCGCGGCCCAGACGCTGCGGCGCATCATCGCGCAGAGTCCGCTCGGACACCCGGTGCCGTTGCAGACGCTGGTGGACACCTCGCACGTGCTGGCGCAGCGGCTCGTCGACGACGTGGTGCTCCGCGCCGGGTTCGGCCTGGGCAGCGACGCGACCTGGCGGGAAGGGGTGGAGCTCTGGGGGGAGTGGCACTCCTGGGTCAGGTCGGTGCTCACGCTGGCCAGGCGGCGGGGCAATCTGGCGACCGATGTGGTCCTGGACGACGTGGTGTCCGCCGTGACCGCCGCCGTGGTGGGCTTCGAGGTGCTGGGACGCGCGGACGCGGAGTGGTGCTCGCGGCGTTCGCTGACCCGGTTCTGGGCGCTGATGCTGCCGAGGCTGTCGTCGGACAGGCTCCGGACGGAGCTGGATCCGGAGGGCACCGGAGCGGGGATGTGGCCGGAGGAGGCGGCGGTGGTGCCCGAGGCGGGGTGACGCCGGGCGTGATCCGTGGCGGGGGCGGCCCGCGAGGGGGAGGGGCGCGCGGCGATCACCGCCGGGGAAGAGCCGCCTTCGATGCGCCGGGCCGCCGTGCCGCGGCCGGCGCCGGTCAGGTGAACGCGACTGGCCGGCACGGGGGTTCAGCCCCCTGCCGGGCCCCGGGGACCTGAAACCGGACATGCGGTTTGTACCGTCTGGGGATGACCTGCCCCCTTGTCGGTGGCTCCGTCACGCCTGCCAGACTTGGGCCATGCGTAGTGATCTTCTTATCGGCAAGGTCGCCCTCATCACGGGCGCCAGCAGTGGTATCGGGGCAGCGGCGGCACGCGTGTTCGCCGCGGAGGGCGCGACGGTGGTACTCGCCGCGCGCAGGGAGGAGCGGCTGGCCGCTCTGGTCGACGAGTTGCGTGACCAGGGGGCGGAGGCGGCCCATGTGGTCTGCGATGTGTCCGTCGCCGCCGACGCGGTCAGAGCCGTCGGCTTCGCGGTCGAGCGGTACGGCCGCCTCGACGCGGCGTTCAACAACGCGGGCATCGGCGGCGACCGGACCGCGATGCATCTGATGTCGGACGATGTCTATGAGTCGATCATGGACACCAATGTGCGGGGCGTCTGGAACTGCCTGCGGGCCGAGATCGGGGCGATGCTGGAGAACGGTGGCGGCACGATCGTCAACAACAGCAGCGTCGCCGGGCTGGTGGCCATTCCGGCCGCCGCCCCCTACATCGCCTCCAAGCACGCCGTCGTGGGACTGACCCGGGCCGCCGCGGACGAGTACGCCAAGCAGGGGATCAGGGTGAACGCGGTGGCTCCCGGAACCACCCGCAGTGAGATCACCGCCGACTGGTTCGGGCGCAACCCCGGACTGGAGGACCTCGCCAATTCCCTCACCCCGCAGGGGCGTACGGCCCAGCCGGAGGAGATCGCCGCCGCAGCGGCCTGGCTGCTCAGCGACCGCTGCCCGTTCCTCACCGGCACGGTGCTGCCGGTGGACGGCGGTCTGGTCAACCAGTGACCCTGGAGGCGGGAAGCCCTGCCGGCGGGAGTGCCCGGCGGGTGGAGGCAGGAGCGTAGACGCGTGGAGGCGCGGACCGTCCCGATGGGCGGACCACGCCTCCATGGCGTACGGACATGCTCAGCGGGCCGTGCCGCTCAGGGCGATCCGGAAGGCGGTCTCTCCGCCCTGCGTGCCGGTGACCAGGACGGTGAGCGGGCCGGGCGCCATGCCGACGGCGCCGGTTCCCGTGCCGTTCGCGGCGGAGGCGACCACTTCGGCGTCGATCCAGCAGGGCTCGTCGAACTCGACGTAGCGGGTGAAGTCGCTGGTGACCGCGGTGGTCTCGAACACGACCGGCGCGAGGCCGGCGTGCGCGGCCTGGTAGGCCGCCTCGATCAGGACCAGTCCGGGGACGTGGTCGACCGGGTGGTCGAAGAGAAGGACGTTGGCGGACTCGTTGCGCAGCTGCCACCGGTGACCGGCGTCCCCGGCCGCGAGGACCACGTCGGTCACGGCGTCGCGGCCGACGGACTCGGGCGGCAGCGGCGCGGGCAGCGGCCACCGCGCCCAGTCGACCGTCAGGTGCTCACCGCGCAGGCGCCGGTAGGCGGCCGGGGATATCCAGCCGAACTGCGAGTCGGCCCGGGCCATGAGCACACCGTCCCGCAGGACGCGGATGTCCATGCTCAGGGCGGCCCGGCCGTTGTGCCTCGTCCGTGAGACGCCGACCTCGACGTCCAGGTCCACGGCGCGCCCGCGGGGAAGGCGGAAGGCCGGTTCGACGGAGTAGTTGAAGTCATGGAGCAAGGTCTGGTGGGCCGTCGGAACCGAATATTCCGCATGTGCGATGACCAGGCCGCTCTGCCGGATGAGCTGGGCCAGCATCCGGGGGTCGTACCGCCACTCCCCGGAGTGGGCCGGCCAGCGGGCGGTCAGTGAGAAGTCATCCGGCCCCAGGCGGGTCCAGCCTGTGACGTAGATGGTTTCCTCGTTCCTGAGGTGCACGTACTCTTTCGGAACCCCGGGCTCTGCCGTGCGCACGACGCTCAACGGAGGGAGCGCCGGGGATATGAGCCCGAGATCGTTGTGTGACGTACTCAGGCAGACAGTGGCTTCGGACACGGTGGTCCCCCCTGGACACAGTGCGTCTGGCACAAATAATCGATGGTGCGCTGATAAGATACCGGGTCTCCGGTCTTTTTCAAGTGAGACCAGAGCAGGGAGAGGCGAGTTGGCGAGACAGGAACGGGCGATCCGGACGCGCAGGGCCTTTCTGGAGGCCGCGGCCGAGGTCTTCAACGAACATGGCTATGACGCCGCGACCATCGCCGCGATCCTCGAGAAGGTCAGGCTCACCAGAGGGGCGCTGTACTTCCACTTCAATTCGAAGGAGGATCTGGCGCGCGGCGTGCTCGACGAGGCGGTGACGTCCGACGGCCTCACGCCGCAGCTGTTCAAGCTCCAGGAGTGGGTGGACATAGGGCTTCTGCTCGCCTACCGGCTGCCGAGGGAGCCGCTGCTCAGCGCCTCGATCCGGCTGTCCGTCGACCCCAAGGCGCGTGAGCTCTTCGGTACCCGCTGGCCCGACTGGATCACCCTGTCCAGTTCGCTGCTGGCGGAGGCCAAGGAGCGGGGCGAGCTGTTGCCGCACGCCGATCCGGTGAGCATCGCGCGCTTGTTCGTCGGATCGTGGACCGGTGTGCAGCTGGTGGCGGAGTCGGTACCCGAACAGCCCGACCTGTCCGACGAGATCTCCAGCCTGCTCGATCTGGTGCTGCCCAGCGTGGCCGTTCCCGGAGTGCTGGCCAAGCTCGACACGTCCGCGGGGCGGGCGGAGCGGCTCCTCGCCGCGGCGGAGGCGCGGTCGGAGGCCGAGGCCGAGGCGCAGGCGGAGGCCGTCGTCTGACGGTGGACCGGAAGCGGGACGGGCCGGGCCGGGGGGAACCGGTTCCGGCCCGTTCGGCTCTTCCTTGGGGGTTACGGAGGACTGCTGAAAGCCCATGAGGCTGATGCGGCCAGTCGTTGAGCCCTACACAAAAAACCGGATGAATGGTTTCTTTGGTGGAAGGGCATGGATCCGTCGGTGCCGAGGCGGCGCGGATCCATGTCTCGCACCTGGTTCGTCCGCGGGTTAGGGGAGCGATGGAAGCGTACGCACAGCACACCGGGCACGTCACCTCGGCCGAGACCACGCCCGGTGACCTGCCCGCCGATGTCCGTTCGCAGCTGTTCGCCTCGCTCCGCCGCAGCGGGCAGCGGCTGAGGGCGGAGCAGTACGTACGGGGGCTGTTGGCCTCCCCGGGGCGCAAGACGCTGCGGAACATCGCCGCGCACATCGGCGGCGCCTCCGCGCAGCAGAGCCTGCACCACTTCATCAGCGCCTCGCCCTGGGAGTGGATGCCGGTCCGGCGGGCGCTCGCCCGGCACGTCCAGCGATTACCGGGCCGGCAGGCGTGGGTGATCACCCCCACCGCGTTCCCCAAGGCCGGGTCCCACTCGATCGGTGTCGACCTCCAGTACATGCCGCACCTCGGGCAGACCATCAACGGGCAGCAGGCGCTGGGTGCCTGGATGGCCTCGGGGCGCTGGGCCGTGCCCGTGGACTGGCAGCTTCTGCTGCCGCGCCGCTGGCTGGAGGACTCGGTGCGGCGGCGGGCGAACATACCGGCGGACGCCGTGGCCGCGAGCCTGGAGGACTGCATCCAGGAGGTCGCTGACCGGCTCAAGGGCGCTCCGGACGTCCTCGGCAGACCCGTCGTGGTGGATGCCGAAGGGGTGGACGCCGTGGAGCTCGCCCGCCGGCTCGCCGCCGGGGGGCACGTCTTCCTGATCCGCACCGGCGGGCAGACCCGGCTGAGGATCGACGGGTCCGTCCTGCCCGCCTACGGGGAGCGGGAGTCGGACGCCGGGCAGCTCGTCGCCTCCCTCACCAGGCTGCGCAAGCCGGTCTGTCTGGACGGCGGCGGTCCCGTGACGGCCGCGGCGATCCCCGTGGTGCCGACGTGGGCCGCTGCGGGCCGGCGCGGCACGGCCGACGGGGTGTCCCGGGCCGGAATGCTGCTGGTGGGGGAGTGGTCGCTGCCCCGGCAGGGCGACTGCCGGCTGTGGCTGACCAACGCCGGTGACCGTCCGCTGCCGGACCTGCTGCGGCTGACCAGGCTCTCGGACGTGGTCGCGCGGGACTTCGCGGCCATCTCCGAGCGGGTGGGGGTGCGGGACTTCGCCGGACGCTCGTTCCAGGGCTGGCACCGCCACATCACGCTGGCCTCCGTCGCGCACTTCGCCGCGGTGCTCGGTCACGTCGCGGCGAAGAGCCCCGCGGGCATCGCGGCATAGGCCAAAGGCGCGTGACATGTGCCACAATAAAATACCTACCGGTTGGTAAGTTGACATTCTCTGTTCGAGGCACGATGGGTCACGAAGGGAACGTGCTTACGGTGTGGTCACACGTCGGGGAACACACGACACGAGCGCCGATCGCGCGGAACAGGAGTGTGGGCAGTGCAGTTCAACCTCATCGGTCCGTTCGAAATCATCACCGATGACGGCAGAGAGTACGCTCCCAATGCACCGAAGATCGGTCAGATGCTCGCTCTGCTCGCCTTGAAGCCCCGGGAGACGGTGGCTACGGATGTGCTGATCCGGGAGCTATGGGGCCAGGATCCGCCGCGCAGTGCGCTGAGAACGCTCCAGACCCACGTCTACCACGCGCGCAAGATGCTCGCGGACGAGAACGTCACGGCACCGGACCGGAACCTGCTGGTGACCCGCGCCCCCGGCTACGAGGTGCGGGTGAACGACGACGAGGTCGACGTCAGCAGCTTCGAACGGTTCATCCGACGAGCCCAGTGGGAGTTCACCGAGGGGGCGTTCGAACGGGCCGGGGAGCATCTGCGCAGGGCCCTGGAGCTGTGGCGCGGACCCGTGCTCAGCAATGTGCCGATCGGGCCCGTGCTGGCGGGGCGGATCGCCCGGGTGGAGGAGCTGCGCATCCGCGCGCTGGAGTTGCGCGTCGAGACGGAGAACCGGCTGGGCAGGCAGCGGGAGTTGCTGCCCGACCTGCGGACGCTGGTCAGTGAGTACCCGCTCCACGAGTGGTTCCACGGCCAGTTGATCTGGGCGCTGCACCAGTCCGGCCGCCGGGGCGAGGCGCTCCAGGCGTACCGGAACCTCTACCGCATCCTCAAGAAGGAGCTGGGTCTCGAACCCTCGCCGGACCTGCGCAGGCTCCAGGCCGAGATCCTCAACGCGGCCGGTGGCGACGCCCCCGTCCTGCTGCGCCGTGAGGACCGGCAGGAACGCTCCAGGCCGGCCCCGCTGTGGGCCGCCGAGGTCGCCAGCTGATCCGCTCCCGCCGTTGTCCGGCCGGCCTCCCGGCCGGTCGTGCCGCTCGTCGGCGGGGGCGACGGCGCAGGCCGCCTGGAGGCCGTTCGCCGGACCCCCGGGACCGGTCACCGGCCGGTCCGGTGGTGGCACGTGCCACCACCGGACCGCGTCCGGGTGATTCCCCGGACCGCCGGGGCGGGCCCCGGCGGGCCCCGGCGGGCGCGTCCGCGCACCCACCGGTCCCGCGGCGCCCGTCACACCTGCGGCAGCGCGCCGGCGTCGATCACATAGCTGGCGCCCGCTATGCGCGCGGCGCGGTCCGAGGCGAGGAACGACACCAGGTCGGCGACGTCGGCGGCCTCGGTGACGCCCTTCATCGGGCTCCCCTCGGCCTGGATCATCATGTCGTTGATCTCGTCGCTGCCCTGTCCCGTGGCCTCCACGAGGTTCTGGGCGACCAGGTCCATCGCGGACGTCTTCGTCAGCCCGGGGAGCAGGCTGTTGACGCGGATGCCGTGCGGCGCGACCTCGGTGGCCAGGCCCTTGGCGTAGTTGACGAGTGCCGCCTTGGCCGCCCCGTAGTGCAGCAGCGCGGGCGTCGGCCGGAGCGCCACCGTGGAGGCCATCTGGATGATCACACCGCTGCCCTGCTTGATCATCGACGGCAGGACCGCCCGGTCCAGGCGCACGGCGGAGAGGTAGTTGGTCATCAGCGCCTCGACCCATACCTCGTCGGGGATGGACGCGAAGCCCCCCAGGTGCGGCATGCCGCCGCTGCTGGCCCCGCCCGCGTTGTTGACCAGGACGTCGACCCCGCCCAGGAGGTTCAGCGTCTCCTCGGCGAGGTGCTGTACGCCCTCGGGGGTTCCGACGTCCGCCCTCACCAGCCGTACCCCGTCGGGCAGGTCCGGGGCTTCCCCGCGGGCCGCCGCGACGACGGTCGCGCCGTCCTCGACGAGCCGCTGGACGATGGCGAGCCCGATACCGCGGCTTCCGCCGGTGACCAGGACGCGCTTGCCGCTCGCGCCCGTGGATGCGCCCTTGTCCTGGGCCATGATGAGCTCCTGTCTTCGTGAGCGCGTGGAGAACCGGACGCGCTGTGGTCGGCGATCCGCCGGGCCGGCACGGCCGTTGCTGCCGTGCCGGCCCGGCGGTGGTTGCGGGGCAGCCCGCGAGGGCTCCCCCGCCGGAGCGTTCAGGAGGTCTGCTTGGCCGCCTGGCGCTCCGCCGCGATGTCCGCGATGTTCTTGTTGCCCTCGGCCCACGAGATCGACATGGCCAGCTCGTCGATCCTCCACGTGTCACCGGAGCGGATCAGATGGAAGCGGTACGTCCCGCCGATCCTCCACAGCGGGGAGCCGTGGGGGTTGTCCAGACGGTGGGTCGCCTGGAACGAGGCGGTGCACTCCGCGGCGTCGGCACCTTCGAGGGTCACCAGGTGGTTGGTCATCAGGTGCTGCGAAGCGTCGTAGCCGCCGAGGACCGCGACCCACGAGTCGACCAGGTCCGTCGCTGGCACTGCCGACGGCGTCCCGCCCAGCAGACTGGTGTAGTCGACCAGGACCTTGGGTGTGAACAGGGCCGTGGCCTTGTCCCACTCGTGGCGGTCGCAGTGCCACCCCATACGGTCGCAGGTCTCGATGATCGCGTAACGGTCGTCCATAGATGTGTCCTTGCCGAGATCGGTCCGGTGGGACCGGGGGGTGGTCCGGGTCCGTTACCAGGTGACGGGCAGGTCGTGAAGGCCTTCGAGCGTCATGCCGACCTTCATGGAGACCTCGTCCATCGGGACCGCCAGCCGCAGCGTGGGAATGCGCTCGAAGAGCGTGCCGAAGAGGATCTCCAGCTCGGCCCGGGCGAGGTTCTCCCCCAGGCAGCGGTGCGGTCCGTGCCCGAACGCCAGGTGGCCCTGGGTGGAGCGGCGGATGTCGAACGTGTGCGGGTCCTCGAAGGCCTCGGGGTCGCGGTTGGCCGCGGCCGTCGACAGGATGACGCCGTCACCCTCCTTGATGAGCCGGCCCGCCACCTCGACGTCGGCCGTGGCGACCCGCAGGGTCGTCAGGTCGGCGATCGACAGGAAGCGCATCAGCTCCTCGACGGCACCCGGCAGGAGAGAGGGGTCCTCACGCAGCAGCGCCAGCTGGTCGGGGTGCTCCAGCAGGGTGAGGGTGCCCAGCCCGATCATGCTCGTGGTGGTCTCCTGACCGCCGATGAGCAGGGCGACCATCAGCTTGGACACCTCTATGGAGGTGAGCTCGCCGGTGTTGAGCCGCTCGGTGATGAGCGTGCTGAGCAGGTCGTCCCCGAGGTCCTTCTGCTTGGCCTCCACCACCTGCACCAGGTAGTCGAGCAGTTCACGCCCGGCGCGGATGGCCTGCTCCAGGTCGGGGGCCTGCATGATGCCCTGGGCGTGCTCCTCGAACAGCTCGTGCTCGTGGTAGGAGATGCCGAGCATCTTGCAGATGACCCGCGACGGCAGCGGCCGGCCGAGCACCGCGACCAGGTCCACGGGACCCTCGTGGGTGAGCAGCTCGTCGATGAGCTCGTCGGCGACCTGCTGGATCATCGGCCGCAGCTTCTCCACCTGCTTCAGCGTGAAGCGGGGCAGCAGCATCTTGCGACGCGACTTGTGCGGCTCACCGTCCAGGCCGAACAGCTCCTGGGTGAACTCCGGGAAGTTCTTCTCCCGCTCGGCCAGGATCGGGAAGGCCGGGTTGTCGTGGTCGGAGGAGAAGAGCTTGGCGTTGGCGAACATCTCCCGGGTCTCCTTGTGCTGTGTCACCAGCCACGCGACCCGGTCGTCGTAGAGCCGCACCTGGGAGAGCGGGCCCTCCTCGCTCAGCTCGTTGTACTCCGTCGGCGGGTGGTAGGGGCAGCCCCGCTGCATCGGGTATTCGTGCAGTCCTTCGCTGGGTGCCGTCGTCGTCTCGCTCATGACTGACCTTTCTCGTTGCGGAGCCCGCGGGAAGTGCGGAAGCCGCTGGAACAGGGGTGATCGGGGAAACTGCGGGCAGTGCGGGAACCGCCGGGGCGGAGCCGGCCGGGCGTACCGCGCCGGGCGAGGCCGCCGGGCGAGCGGGGCCCACCGGGTAAGCCGGGCGAACCGCCGACCCCCCGGCCGGTGCCCGTGCGGGCCCCGGCCCCGCGGCGCCCGGTCACCGCGCGGCCCGCGCGGCCGGGTCGCCCTGCCCGGACAGGACGGGGTGGGCGGCGAGCCAGTCGTGGACGGACCGCGCGACCGCGTCGGCGTGGTCCTCCATGATCGTGAAGTGGTCTCCCGGGACCTTCTCGACCGCCATCGGGAAGGCCGGGACCCGGTCCCAGGCGCCGGGCGGAGGGGCCTGGTCGCCCTCGCCGACCGGCATGGGGTCGGTCGCCTGGATCAGCACCGTGGGCGCGTCGGTGGCGGCCGGTTCGAAGGCCGCGAACAACCGCAGGTACGCACCCATCGCGGTCCACCGGACGTGGTCGATCCGGCCGAACACCTCCTCCCGGTCGAACATGCCACGGGTCAGCAGCGGCTGGATCAGCGGCAGCCGGCTGTCGACGAAGTACGTGTCCAGCAGCACCACCGCCGACGGGCCGGTACCCCGCTGCTCCAGATGCCGGGCCACCGCGTTGGCCAGCCAGCCCCCGGAGGAGTAGCCGACCAGCACGAACGGGTCGCCGGCCGCGCACTCCAGTACCGCCCTGGCCTGGGTCTCGACCAGGGTCGCGAAGTCGGCGGGCAGCGGCTCGCCCTCGACGAAGCCGGGGATCTGCATCACCGACACGTCCCGCACCCCGGCGAGCGTCGTGGCGAACCGCGCGTACTGCAGCGGGCTGGACGACGCCCCGATGGTGGGGAAGCAGATCAGCGCCGGACGCTCGGAGCCGTTCGCCAACCGAATCGGCTCGCCCGCCGCACCCTCCTCGGCGGTGAACACCGGGCGCAGCCGGGAAGCGGCCATCACGAACTCGTTCGCCTCGCCGACCCTGTCCTGCGCGCACGCCTCCCGGTACAGGGCGTCGATGGTGTCCACCGTCCCGGCGCCGGCCCCGGCCCCGCCGGGCGCCGCGGCCGCGCCCAGCAGCTCGTCGAGCCGCTCGGCCAGCGCCGCCGGGGTGCCGCTGTCGAAGACCACGGTGGCCGGCAGCCGCAGACCCGTCGCCTCACCCAGCGCGTTGCGCAGCTCCACGGCGGTCAGCGAGTCGAAGCCCGACTCCAGGAACGGCCGTGAGGCGTCGAGCGCCTCAGCCGAGGCATGACCCAGCACGCTCGCGGCCCGGGACAGCACCAGCTCGCGCAGCGCCGGGCCGCGTTCGGCGGCGGAGAGCCCCTCCACCCCGCGTACGCCCTGCTCGGGCCGCGTCCGCGTGACGGGCACCAGGCCCCGCAGCAGCGGCGGCACCCCCTCCCCGCCCGCCCTGGCACGCAGGGCGGCGGTGTCGAGCCGCATCGGTACGAGGAGAGGGTCGGTGCCGGCCCACGCCAGGTCGAACAGGGCCAGCCCTTCCTCGGCGGACAGCGGCAGGGCCCCCGCCCTGGCGAGCCGCTCCAGCCCGCCGCCCTCCAGCGTGCCGGTCATCCCGCCGTGCCGTTCCTCCCACGGCCCCCATGCCAGCGAGACCCCGGGAAGACCCCGGGCGGCCCGGGCGTGGGCGAGCGAGTCGAGGAAGGCGTTGGCGGCCGCGTAGTTGCCCTGGCCCGCCGCGCCCAGCACACCGGCCGCCGAGGAGAACAGGACGAACGCCGACAGGTCCGCGTCCCGCGTCAGTTCGTGCAGATGCCAGGCGGCGTCCAGCTTGGCGCGCAGCACCGCGTCCACCCGCTCGGGCGAGAGCGAGGTGAGCACACCGTCGTCGATCACCCCGGCGGCGTGCACCACCGCCGTCAGCGGATGTTCCGGGTCCACCTGGGCCAGCAGCCCGGCCACCGCGTCCCGGTCGCCGACGTCACAGGCCGCCACCGTGACCCGCGCACCGAGCCCCGTGAGCTCGTCCGCCAGCCGCCCGGCACCCTCGGCGGCGCTTCCGCGACGGCTCGCCAGCACCAGGTGGCGCACCCCGTGCGTCTCCACCAGCCGACGGGCCACCAGCCCGCCCAGGCCCCCGGTGCCACCCGTCACGAGCACGGTGCCGTCCGGATCCGGGACGGAGCCCGTGCCGGCGCCGGGCACCGCGCCACGGGCCAGCCGCGGCGCCGCCAGAGCGCCGCCACGGACCGCCAACTGGGGCTCCTCGGAGCCCAGCGCCGAGGACAGGGCGCGCAGTGACGCCTCCTCGCCGTCGATGTCGACCAGCGCGAACCGGCCGGGGTTCTCCGTCTGGGCGGAACGGATCAGACCCCACACGGTCGCCTGCGCCGGCCCGGGAACGTCCTCTCCCGGCACGGCGGCCAGCGCCCCCCTGGTCACAAGGGTCAGACGCCGTCCCGCGAACCGCTCGCCGGCCAGCCACGACCGGGCCGCCGCCAGCGCGTCGTGCGCCGCCCGGTGTCCCGCCGCCGCGACGTCCGCCCCGGCGTCCGCCGTGACCGCGAGGATCACGGCGTCGGGCTCGGGTGCGGCGTCGTCGGCCAGTTCGCCCAGGTCGGCGTAGCGCGCGACCCGGGCGCCGGACGCCTCCAGGGCGTCGGCCAGTCCACCGCCCGCCGCGCCCACCACCGCGTACCGGGCAGGGCTCCGCTCGGGCGCGGGCACCGGCGTCCAGTCGACGCGCAGCAGCGCGTCGCGCGCCACCCCGCTCGCCGCCCGGATCTGCTCCCGTGAGATCGGGCGCAGCACCAGGGAGCCGATCGAGACGACCGGCTGCCCGTGTTCGTCGGATGCCGTCACGGTCACGCTGTCGGGCCCCGAGGCCGCGAGCCGCACCCGCAGGACGCGGGCACCCGTGGTGGCCAGCGAGACGTCGTTCCAGGAGAACGGCACCAACGCCCCCTCCCGCCCCTCGATCAGCCCGCCGAGCGCGACCCCGTGCAACGCGGCGTCCAGCAGGGCCGGATGCACGCCGAACCGGGCCGCGGCGTCCGCGTGCTCCTCGGGCAGCGCCACCTCGGCGAAGACCTCCCCACCGCGCCGCCAGGCCGCGCCGAGCCCCTGGAACACCGGCCCGTAGCCCATGCCCACGGCGGCGAGATCGTCGTAGAGCTCCGACACGTCGAGCGCGTCGGCGCCCTCCGGCGGCCACACCCGGGGGTGCTCCGCCCGCGTCGACGCCTCGGCGCCCAGCAGACCGGTGGCATGACGGGTCCAGTTCTCCCGGGGCTGGGCGTCCTGCGGCTGGGAGTACACGCCCACCGTGCGACGCCCGGACGCGTCCGCCGCACCCAGGACGACCTGGGCGCGTACGGCCCCGCCCTCGGCCACGACGAGCGGCGCCTCCAGGGCGAGCTCCTCGACCACCGGCACGCCGGCGAACCGGCCCGCCGCCAGCGCCATGTCCACCAGCGCGGTTCCCGGCAGCACCGGTGCGCCGAGCACCGTGTGGTCCGCCAGCCAGGACGCCTCGGCGGCCGACAGCCGTCCGGTGAACAGGAAGCCCTCACCGGCCGGGAGTTCGGTGGCGGCGCCGAGCAGCGGATGGTCCACCTCCCGCAGCCCCGCCAGGTGGGGCAGGCCGGCCTCGCCCGCGTCCGGTCCGGCGTCCAGCCAGAAGCGCCGGCGCTGGAAGGGGTACGTCGGGAGGTCCACCGGCCGGGCGCCGGTGCCGGAGAAATACGTCCCCCAGTCCACCGGCACACCCCGCACATGCAGCCGGGACACGGCCGTGACCAGGGTCTCCTCCTCGGGCCGGCCGGCGCGCAGCGCCGCGACCGGCACCGCGTCCTCCCGTGTGAGCGCGCCCTCGACCATCGGCGTCAGCACGCCGTCGGGGCCCAGCTCCACGAAGGCGCTCACGCCCGCGGCCTCCAGCGTGCGGACCGCGTCCCGGAAGCGCACCGCGCCGCGTGCCTGCCGGGCCCAGTAGTCCGGCGACCGCAGCTCCGCCACCGGCACGGCCTCGCCGGTCAGCGTCGACACCAGCGGAATGCGCGGAGTACGGAAGTCGAGCCCGGCGGCGATGCGGCGGAACTCCTCCAGCATCCCGTCCATGTGGGGGGAGTGGAAGGCGTGGCTGACCCGCAGCCGCCGGGTCTTGCGGCCGCGCTCGGAGAACCGGCGCGCGATCTCCTCCACCGCGTCCTCGTCGCCGCTCACGACGACCGACGAGGGGCCGTTGACGGCCGCGATGCCCGCCCGGTCCAGGGTGCCCGCCAGCTCCGCGAGCACCTCCTCCTCGCTCGCCTGGACCGCCGTCATCGCCCCGCCCGACGGCATGCCCTGCATCAGCCGGCCGCGGTGGGCCACCAGCAGGGCGGCGTCCGCGAGCGACAGCACACCGCTGACGTGCGCCGCGGCCAGCTCGCCGATCGAGTGCCCGGCCACGAAGTCCGGGCGGACACCCCAGTGTTCCAGCAGCCGGAACAGGGCGACCTCGATCGCGAACAGCGCGGGCTGGGCGTAGGCCGTCCGGTCGAGGACGTCACCGGCCTCCGGGCCGGCGGACACGACCTCCTTGAGCGGCCGGTCCAGATGCACGTCCAGCGCGGCGCAGACGGTGTCCAGCGCGTCGGCGAACGCGGGGAAGGCGGCGTACAGCTCGCGCCCCATGTCGCGGCGCTGGCTGCCCTGCCCGGTGAACAGGAAGGCGACCTTGGGGGTACCGGCCACGCCGCGCACCAGGCCGGGGGCGACCTCCCCGGCGGCCAGGGAGCCCAGCGCCCCCCGCACCCGCGCCCTGTCCCCGCCGACCACGACGGCGCGGTGGTCGAGCGCGGCGCGCGACGCCAGGGACGAGGCGGCGTCGACGAGCCGGGTGTCGGGCCGCTCGTCGAGGTGGTCCAGCAGCCCCTGGGCCTGGGCCCGCAGGGCGTCCTCGCTCTTCGCCGACAGCAACCACGGCCGTACGACGCCGTCGTCGTCCGCGGCCGCCGTCACCTCGTCGGCCACCGGGGCCGGGGGGGCCTGTTCGAGGATGACGTGGGCGTTGGTGCCGCTGACGCCGAAGGAGGAGACGCCGGCGCGGCGCGGGCGGTCCCCGCCCTTGGGCCACGCGCGCTGCTCGGTGAGCAGGCGTACGGCTCCGGCGGTCCAGTCGACGTGCGGGGTGGGCTCGTCGACGTGCAGGGTGCGCGGGAGCACCCCGTGGCGCATGGCCATCACCATCTTGATGACACCGGCCACACCGGCGGCCGCCTGCGTATGGCCGATGTTGGACTTCACCGAACCCAGCCACAGCGGCCGGTCCTCGGGCCGGTCCTGACCGTACGCCGAGAGCACGGCCTGCGCCTCGATCGGGTCGCCCAGCCTGGTGCCGGTGCCGTGCGCTTCCACCACGTCCACCTCGGCGGGCGACAGCCGCGCGTTGGCCAGCGCCTGGCGGATCACCCGCTGCTGCGAGGGGCCGTTGGGGGCCGTCAGCCCGCTGCTCGCGCCGTCCTGGTTGACGGCGGAGCCGCGTACCACCGCGAGGACGGGGTGGCCGTTGCGGCGGGCGTCGGAGAGCCGCTCCAGGACCAGGACGCCGGCGCCCTCGCCCCAGCCGGTGCCGTCGGCGGCGGCCGCGAACGGCTTGCACCGCCCGTCGGAGGCGAGCCCGCCCTGCCGGCTGAACTCCACGAACACACCGGGTGTCGACATCACGGTCACACCGCCGGCCAGCGCCAGCGAGCACTCACCCGCACGCAGCGCCTGACTCGCCAGATGCAGCGACACCAGCGACGAGGAGCACGCCGTGTCCACCGTCACCGCCGGGCCCTCCAGCCCGAAGGTGTACGAGACCCGGCCCGAGGCGACGCTTCCGGCGCTGCCGTTGCCGATGTACCCCTCAAGTCCCTCCGGCGCACGGGTGAAGCGGCCGCCGTAGTCGCTGTACATGACGCCGAGGTACACGCCGGTGCGGCTGCCGCGCAGACTGTCCGGGCTGATCCGCGCCCGCTCCAGCACCTCCCAGGTGACCTCCAGCAGCAGCCGCTGCTGCGGGTCCATGGCCAGCGCCTCCCGGGGACTGATCCCGAAGAACGCCGGGTCGAACTCGGCGGCGTCGTAGAGGAATCCGCCGACACCGGCGTGGGAGCTGCCGGGCCGGTCGGGGTCGGGGTCGAGCAGCCGGTCGAGGTCCCAGCCCCGGTCGGACGGCAGGTCGCTGACCGTGTCGCGCCCCTCGGCGACCAGCTGCCACAGGTCCTCGGGGGTGCGGGCGCCGCCCGGGTACCGGCAGGCCATCGCGACCACCGCGATCGGCTCCCGGTCCCTGGCCTCCAGCGCGTCCAGACGCTGCCGCGTCTGCTGCCCCTCGGCGATCGCCCGCTTCAGATAGTCGCGGAGCTTCGCTTCATCCGCCATGCGTTACACACCTTCCTTGCAGCCGGCACGGCGGCTGGTCACTTGGCATCGCTGAAGCCGTTGTCCACCAGGTCGAAGAGGTCGTCGTCGGACGCGGAGTCCAGCGCGGACTCGGCGACGATCGCCTCACCGCCCCGCAGCTCGGTCAGGAGGTCCTCCAGCCGGGCCACCGCCCGAGCCCTTCCGTCGCCCGCCCCGTCCAGGGAGAGCAGCCCGGCCTCCAGCCGGTCGAGGTCGGCGAGCAGCGCCGCCTGCACCTGCGCCTCGTCGGGCGCCAGCCGCGTACTCAGGTACCGCGTCACGGCGTGCGGCGTCGGATAGTCGAAGACAAGGGTGGTCGGCAGCCGCAGTCCCGTCGCGGCGGCGAGCCGGTTGCGCAGCTCGACCGCCGTCAGCGAGTCGAAACCCATCTCCAGGAAGCCCCGGCCGTCCGGGATCTCACCCGGCGAGCGGTGCCCCAGCACCTTCGCCACCGTGTCGCGGACCAGGTCCCCGAGAACCCGCTCACGCTCGGCCGGAGCCATCGTCGCCAGCCCCTCGACGGTCACATCCGGGGACGAGCCGTCGGCGCCCGGCCCCTGCCCCTGCCCCGCCGAAGCGGCCCTGGGCAGGGCGGCCGGCGCCAGTGCGCGCAGCAGCGGCGCCACCGCGCCGGCGGCGGCCCGCGCCCTCAGCGTCGCCATGTCGATGCCCATGGGCACCAGCACGGTGCCGCCCGACGCCAGGGCGGCGTCGAACAGCGCCACACCCTGCTGCGCCGTCAGGGGCCGGACGCCCCAGCGGGCCATCCTGGACAGGTCCACCTCGTCGAGGTGGCCGGTCATCGCGCTCTGCCGCTCCCAGAAGCCCCAGGCCAGTGAGGTGGCGGGCAGACCGCTCGCGCGGCGGCGGCGGGCCAGCGCGTCGAGGGCCGCGTTCGCGGCCGCGTACGCGCCCTGCCCGGCCGTACCGAGCGTGCCCGACGCCGACGAGAACAGCACGAACGCCGACAGGTCCAGCTCACGGGTGAGTTCGTCCAGATGGACGGCCGCGTCCGCCTTCGGCGCGAACACCCGGCCCAGACGGTCCGGCGTCACGCCTGTCACCACGGCGTCGTCCAGCACGCCGGCCGCGTGGATCACGGCGGAGACCGGAGCGGTGGCCGTCGCCGATGCCAGCAGCTGAGCCAGTGCCGCGCGGTCGCTCACATCGCACGCGACCACCGACGCCTCGGCGCCGAGCCCGGCGAGCTCCGCCACCAGCTCGGACGCGCCGGGCGCGTCCGGACCCTGACGGCCGACCAGCAGAAGCCGCTTGGCCCCGTGGGCGCTCACCAGGTGCCGGGCGAACAGCGCGCCCAGTACCCCGGTGCCGCCGGTGATCAGGACGGTTCCCTCGGCGAACGGCGCGGCGCCGTCCGGCACCCGCTCGTCCGGCGTGGGCCGCGCCGCCGTCCTGACCAGACGGGGCACGTGGAACGTCCCGTCCCGCAGCGCGAGCTGCGGCTCGCCGAAGGCCAGGGCAGCGGCCAGCTCCTCGACGGTGGGGGAGCCCCCTTCGGTCCCGTCGAGGTCCACCAGGACGAACCGGTCCGGGTTCTCCGTCTGCGCCGACCGCACCAGTCCCCACACGGCCGCCTGGGCGGGGTCGGGGACGTCGTCCGGGGAGACCGCCACGGCGGCACGGGTCAGCAGCACCAGCCGCGAATCGGCGAGCCGCTCCTCGGAGAGATGCGTCTGCAGCAGCGCCAGGGCACCCAGCGCCGCCGCCCCGACCCCTTCGGCTGCGGCGGCCCCGGCTGCCGGACCGGCTCCGGCCCCGTCACAGGCGACCACCACGGCCTCCGGTACGGGACCGCCCGCCGCGAGGCTCTCGATCAGTGCCCCCAGGTCCGCGTGGTGCCGGGGACCTTCGCCCTCGGCGCGCACGTCGCCCACCAGTGCCCAGTTCCCGGGCGCGGCGCCGGTCGCCGGGTCCGCCGCGGGGTGTGCCGTGGCGGACGCGGCGGGCCACTCCAGCCGCAGCAGCCCGTCCTGCCCGTTGTGCCGGACGGCGGCCAGCTGCGCGGGATCGACCGGCCGCAGGGCCAGCGACTCCACCGTGGCCACCGGCGCACCGGACCCGTCCGCGATCGACAGCGCGACCGTGTCCTTGCCCGCGGGCGACAGCCGCACCCGCAGCGAGGAGGCACCGGCCGCGTGCAGCGAGACATCGCTCCAGGAGAACGGGAGCAGCGTCGGCCGTCCCTCCCGCTCCCGCGCCTCGGGGTTCTCCCCGGCCAGCAGGCCGACCGCGTGCAGGGTCGCGTCGAGCAGGGCCGGGTGGAGGCCGAACGACCCGGCGTCGGTCAGACGCCCCTCGTCGGCCCGCACCTCGGCGAAGACGGTCCCGCCCAGGCGCCAGGCGGCGCGCAGCCCCTGGAACGCGGGGCCGTACGCGTACCCCTGACCGGCCAGCCGGTCGTACAGCTCGCCGACCTCGACCGGTACGGCGCCGGCCGGCGGCCATGCCTCGGCCGGCGGCTCGCCGCTCCGCGTGTCCTGGGCGAGCACGCCCTCGGCATGCCGCGTCCACGCCTCGTCCTCACCGGAGCGGGAGTGGACGCTGACCGGCCGGCCCTCGTCACCGGCCCGGCCGCCGACCACCACCTGGATCGTGACGTCGGAGTCCTCGGGCAGGGGCAGCGGTGCCTGAAGGGTCAGATCCCGCACCCGGCCCAGACCCAGCAGTCCGCCCGCGTGGGCGGCCAGTTCAAGGAACGCCGTCCCCGGCAGCAGGACCGTGCCGTGGACGACGTGGTCGGCGAGCCACGGGTGGGTGCGGGTCGACACGCGCCCGCTCAGCACCAGCCCGTCGCCGGTCGCCGCGGTGACGACCGCCCCGACCAGCGGGTGGCCGCCCGCCTCCAGGCCGGCCGCCGCGACACCCGCACCCGTCTCACGCTCCAGCAGCCAGAAGGGCTGCCGCTGGAAGGCGTACGTCGGCAGCTCCACCCGCCGCGCCCGGCCGGAGCCGAACACCGGCGCCCAGTCGACCGGGACGCCGTGCGTGTAGAGCCTGCCCGCCGCCTTGAGGAAGCCGCCGGCTCCGCCGTCGTCCCGGCGCAGCGAACCGGTGACCAGTACACCGGACGCCTCGATGTGATCCACCGTCTCCTGGACCGGGACCGTCAGGACGGGATGCGGGCTGACCTCCACGAAGACGCCGTAGCCGTCGGCGGCGAGCGACCGCAGGACCTCCTCCAGGCGGACCGGGTTGCGCAGGTTGCGGTACCAGTACTCCGCCCCCATCGACGTGCCGTCCGCGAAGGAGGCGGTCACCGTCGAGCAGAACGCGATCCGCGCGGGGGCGGGGGAGATCCCCGCCAGCTGCGCCAGCAGCTCCTCGCGTATCTCCTCGACGTGCGGCGAGTGGGAGGCGTAGTCCACCGGAATGCGGCGGGACCTGACACCGTCCCGCTCGCACCGGGCCAGCAGTTCCTCCAGTGCCTCCACGTCGCCCGAGACCACGACCGAGGTGGGGCTGTTGACCGCCGCCACCGACAGCCGCCCCTCCCAGGGCCCGATCAGCGCGGCCGCCTCGGCCTCGCCGAGCGCGACGGTGACCATCCCGCCCCGCCCGGCCAGCGCCCGCAGGGCCTTGCTGCGCAGCGCGACCACGCGGGCCGCGTCGTCCAGGGAGAGGATGCCCGCCGCGCAGGCGGCGGCGATCTCGCCCTGGGAGTGGCCGACCACGGCGTCCGGCTCCACGCCCACCGAGCGCCACAGCCGGGTCAGCGAGACCATCACGGCGAACAGCGCCGGCTGGACGACGTCGACCCGCTCCAGCCAGCCGGTGTCCTGCTCGTCGCGCAGCACGTCCAGCAGCGACCAGTCGACGTAGGGCGCCAGCGCCTCGGCGCACTCCTCCATCGCCTCGCGGAAGACCGGCGAGGACTCCAGCAGACCGGCCGCCATCCCGGCGAACTGCGATCCCTGACCGGGGAAGACGAACACGGTCCTGTCGCGGCCGGCGCCCGCGTCGTCCAGGTCGTCGCGCGTGCGGCCCAGGACGGCCGACGCGGACTCCTCGCCCCGCGCCACCGCCCGGAGGGCGGCCACCAGGTCCGCGCGGCCGGAACCGACCACGACGGCCCGGTGCGGGAAGGCCGACCGGGTGGCGGCCAGCGAATGGCCGATGTCCGCGTCGCTCAGCTCCGGACGGGCCTCGGCGTACGCGCCGAGCCGTTCCGCCTGGGCGCGCAGGGCCTGCCGGGTGACACCGGACACGACCCAGGGCAGCACCCGGGTCCCGGTGGCGCCGATGACGTCGGGGGCGGGGGCCGCCGCCGTCCCGGAATCCGCGGCGGGCTCCCCGTCGGTGCCCTCCTCGGCCGGCGCGTCGACCGCCGGGGGGGCCTGTTCGAGGATGACGTGGGCGTTGGTGCCGCTGACTCCGAAGGAGGAGACGCCGGCGCGGCGCGGGCGGTCCCCGGCCTTGGGCCACGCCCGTTCCTCGGTGAGCAGGCGTACGGCTCCGGCGGTCCAGTCGACGTGCGGGGTGGGCTCGTCGACGTGCAGGGTGCGCGGGAGCACCCCGTGGCGCATGGCCATCACCATCTTGATGACACCGGCCACACCCGAGGCGGCCTGCGTGTGCGCGATGTTGGACTTCACCGAACCCAGCCACAGCGGCCGGTCCTCCAGGCGGCCCTGACCGTACGCGGCCAGCAGCGCCCGCGCCTCGATCGGGTCGCCCAGGGTGGTGCCGGTGCCGTGCGCCTCCACCGCGTCCACGTCGGCGGGCGACAGCCGGGCGTCGGCCAGCGCCTCGTCGATCAGCCGGTGCTGGGACGGCCCGTTGGGGGCCGTCAGCCCGTTGCCCGCGCCACCGTGGTTGACGGCGGAGCCCCGGATCACCGCGAGGACGGGGTGGCCGTTGCGGCGGGCGTCGGAGAGCCGCTCCAGGACCAGGACGCCGGCGCCCTCGCCCCAGCCGGTGCCGTCGGCGGCGGCCGCGAACGGCTTGCACCGCCCGTCGGCCGCCAGCCCGCGCTGCCGGCTGAACTCCACGAACGCGTTCGGGGTGGACATCACGGTCACGCCGCCGGCCAGCGCCAGCGAGGCCTCGCCCGCACGCAGCGCGCTGCACGCCTGGTGCATCGCCACCAGCGAGGAGGAGCAGGCCGTGTCCAGCGTCACCGCGGGCCCGGTCAGCCCGAGGACGTACGACGCCCGACCGGCCACCACGGCGGCGGTGCTGCCGGTCAGCCGGTACCCGGCCACCTCGTCGTCCGTACTGACCTGCGAGGGGAACGCGTACCCCTGGTGCGTCACACCGGCGAACACACCGGACAGGCTGCCCCGCAGGGACGCCGGATCGATCCCGGCCCGCTCCAGGGCCTCCCAGACGACCTCCAGCCACAGCCGCTGCTGCGGGTCCATGGCCAGCGCCTCGCGCGGGCTGATCCCGAAGAACTCCGGGTCGAAACCGGCCGCGTCGTCCAGGAAGGCACCCGTGCGCACATAGGTCCGGCCCGTCAGACCCGGCTCCGGGTCGTACAGCTCGTCGAGGTCCCAGCCGCGGTCCTCGGGCAGACCGCCGACCGCGTCGGCGCCGTCGGCCACCAGCTGCCAGAGGTCCTCGGGGGTCTCGACGCCCCCGGGGAAGCGGCAGCCCATGCCCACGATCGCGATGGGCTCGTGCTGGCGCTGCTCGGCGTGGTCCAGACGCGCGCGCGTCTGGCGGAGCTCGGTGGTGACGAGCTTCAGATACTGGCGCAGTTTGTCTTCGGTGGTCGTCACGATATTCCCAGCTCCTTGTTGACGATGTCGAACATCTCCTCGTCACTCGCCATCGCCAGCGCGTCGTCACCCGGTGCTCCGGCCGCGTCGGGCCCGGACCGGTCCCACTTCCACATCAGCGTCCGCAGCCGGGCGACCACCCGGCCGCGCGTCTCGGCGTCGGGATCCATCGCCTCGACGGCCGCCTCCAGCCGGTCCACATCGGCCAGCACCTCGGTGGCCGCCCCCGCGTCGGGCCCGACCTCCGCCCGCAGATGCCTGGCCAGCGCCACCGGGGTGGCGTGGTCGAAGACCACGGTGGTCGGCAGGGCCAGCCCCGTCGCCTCGTTGAGCCGGTTGCGCAGCGTCAGGGACGTCATGGAGTCGAACCCGAGGTCCTTGAACGCCACCGACGCCCGCACCTCCTGCGCACCGCGGTAGCCGAGCGCGTGGGCCGCCTGAGCACGTACCAGGTCCAGGAGCAGCCGCTCCTGGTCCTCCTCGGACAGTCCCGCGAGCCGCTCCCGCAGCGCGTCGGACCGGGCGGGCCCGGCCTCGGCGCGCAGGGCGCGCTGCGCGTCGGGCAGATCGTTCAGCAACGCGCGGGTGCGCGCCATGCTGTACGCGGGCGCGAACCGCTCCCAGTCGATGTCGGCGAACGCCAGAAGCGTCTCGTCGCGGTCGAGCGCCGACCGCAGACCCTCCAGGGCGGTACGCGGGGCCATGAGCGGAACACCCCGCTCGCGCAGCAGGTCGCCCGCGCCGTCGGCGCCGGCCATGCCGCCGCCGTCCCAGGCACCCCAGGCCACCGAGGTGGCGGCCAGGCCCCTGGCCCGACGGGCACTGGCCATGGCGTCCAGGAAGGCGTTGGCCGCCGCGTAGGGCGCCTGACCGACATTGCCCCACAGCCCCGCGCCGGAGGAGAACAGGACGAAGGCGTCCGGGGCGGGCAGGACGGTCCCGTCGAAGACGGCGTCCAGGTTGCGCGCCCCCTCGACCTTCGCCGACAGCACCTCGGCGATCTCCGTCAGCTCGCACTCCGCCAGCGGCTTCTCCAGGTGGATTTCGCCCGCGGCGTGCACGACCGTCGTCACCGGACGGTCGGCGGGCAGCGCCTCGACGACCCGCCGCAGCGCGTCCCGGTCGGTGATGTCGCACGCGGCCACCGTCACCTCGGCGCCCGACTCCTCCAGCTCGGCGCGGAGTGCGGAGGCACCCTCGGCGTCCGCCCCGCGCCGGCTGAGCAGCACCAGACGGCCGATGCCCCGGCCGGCCAGCCAGCGGGCCACATGGGCGCCGAGCGCGCCCGTACCACCGGTCACCACTGCCGTGCCCGTGGGGCTCCAGGCGTGCCGTACCGGTACGTCCGTCAAGGGCGAGCGCAGCAGCCGGCAGCCGTACGCCCTACCCGCCCGCAGGGCGAGCTGGTCCTCGCCGCCCGGCTGCGCCAGGACATCGGCCAGCCTGGCGAAGTCCGCCTCGCCGGCCGTCTCCGGCAGGTCGACCAGACCGCCCCAGCGGTCCGGCCACTCCAGCGAGGCCACCCGGCCCAGGCCCCACACGGCGGCCTGCGCCGGACGGCGGACCGGCTCGTCGTCGGTGGCCACCGCGCCCCTGGTCAGGCACCACAGCGGCGCGCCGGCCCCGGTGTCGCCCAGCGCCTGGGAGAGGACCACCGTCGCGGCGGCCCCCGCCGTCAACGGCGCCAGGTCGCCCGAGGGCCGGTCGTCCAGGGCCAGGAGGGACACCACGCCCGCAAGCCCGCCCTCGGCGGCGAGCGCGCCCAGGCGCGCCCCCAGAGCCTCCCGGTCGAGCGCCTCGCCCGCCTCCAGGACCAGCTCCACGACCTCCGCCCCGGCGCGGCGGCAGGCCGCCACCACACCGGCGCCCGTCCCGGCACCCGAGGGATCCCCGGCGCCGCCCGTCGCGGCCGGCGACACGACCAGCCACCTGCCCGACAGCCTCGCGCCGGGAGCCGGGGGCAACGCCGCCCAGCCCACCCGGTAGCGGTGGTCGTCGACGCGCTCCCAGGAGCGGTCCTCCTGCCCCGCCGCCTCCAGCCAGAACCGCTCGCGCTGGAAGGCGTACGTCGGCAACGGCACCACCCGGCCGCCGCCGTCCGCCAGGACGGCACGCCAGTCCACCTCGACGCCCCGCACGTACAGCGCGCCCAGAGCCGCGCCCAGCGACCGCTCCTCCGGTTCGTCCCGGCCCATCGTCGCGACGAAGACGGCGTCACCGCCGGAGCTCTCCTGGCCCATGGCCGCGAGCACCCCGTCCGGACCCAGCTCCAGGAACGTACGGGCCCCTTCGGCCTCCAGCGCGCGGATCGCGTCCCCGAACCGGACCGTCCCACGCGCGTGGCGCGCCCAGTACTCGGGCGTGCACAGCTCCTCGGCGGGCACCGGGGCGCCGGTCAGCGCCGACACCACGGTGATGCGCGGTTCCTGGAAGGAGACACCCCGCAGGACGGCGGTGAACTCCTCCAGCATCGCGTCCATGCGGTGCGAGTGGAACGCGTGGCTGACCCGCAGCCGCTTGGTGTTGCGCCCCTGCTCCGCGAAGTGCGCGGCCACCTCGGCGACCGCGTCCTCGTCCCCGGCGACCACGACCGACGAGGGGCCGTTGACCGCGGCGAGGTCGGCCCGCCCGGACTGCTTCGCCACCAGCGGGGCGACCTCGTCCTCCGTCGCCTGCACGGCGATCATCGCGCCGCCCCGGGGCAGCGCCTGCATCAGACGCCCCCGCGCGGCGGCCACGGCGGCCGCGTCGGCCAACGACAGCACACCGGCGACATGCGCCGCGGCCAGCTCGCCGATGGAGTGACCGGACACGAGGTCCGCCCGTACTCCCCACGACTCCACCAGCCGGAACAGCGCGACCTCGATCGCGAACAGCGCGGGCTGCGTCCACCCGGTCTCGTCCAGCAGGCCGTCGGTGCCGTCGGTGCCGTCGGTGCCGTCGGGGGACGCCCCACCGAAGACCACCTCGCGCAGCGGCCGCTCCAGGTGCCCGTCCAGCTCCGCGCAGACCGCGTCGAACGCCTCGGCGAAGACCGGGTGACGCCCGTACAGCGCCCGCCCCATGCCGACGCGCTGTGCGCCCTGGCCGGTGAACAGGACCGCCAGCCGGCCCCCCTCCTGGACCGCGCCGCGCGCGCCCGAGGGCGGCAGATCGCCGGCGGCCAGCAGCCTCAGCGCGTGTGCGGCCTCCTCACGGTCCGCCGCCACGAAGGCCGCACGGTGCTCGAAGGGCGGGCGGGTCGTGGCCAGCGTATGGACGACGTCGGCGACAGGGGCCCCCGGGCCGTCCTCCACATACCGCAGCAGCCGCTCCGCCTGCGCGCGCAGCGCGTCCTCGCTCCTGCCCGACACGAGCCACGGCAGCGGGGCGCCGGCCTCGGCGGTGCCCCCGTCCACCGCGCCGTCGCCGGCGGCACCGTCGCGGTCGGCCGACGGGGCCTGCTCCACGATCACGTGCGCGTTGGTGCCGCTGATCCCGAAGGACGACACCCCCGCGCGGCGGGGCCGCCCGGTCTCCGGCCACTCCCGCGTCCGCGTCAGCAGCTCCACCGCCCCGGCCGTCCAGTCCACCTGGGGCGTCGGCTCGTCGACGTGCAGCGTCCTCGGCAGGACGCCGTGGCGCATCGCCATCACCATCTTGATGACCCCGGCGACCCCCGCGGCCGCCTGGGCGTGCCCGATGTTCGACTTGATCGAGCCCAGCCACAGCGGCCGTTCGCGCTCATGACCGAAGGTCGTCAGGATCGCCTGGGCCTCCAGCGGATCGCCCAGCGGCGTGCCGGTGCCGTGCCCCTCGATGGCGTCGATGTCACCGGTCGTCAGCCCCGCGTCGTCGAGGGCCTGACGGATCACCCGCTGCTGGGACGGGCCGTTCGGCGCGGTCAGTCCGCTGCTCGCACCGTCCTGGTTGACCGCGCTGCCCCGTACCACCGCCAGCACCCGGTGACCGTTGCGCCGGGCGTCCGAGAGCCGCTCCAGCAGCAGGGTGCCCGCGCCCTCGCTCCACGCGGCGCCGTCCGCCGCCCCGGCGAACGACTTGCACCGGCCGTCGGGAGCGAGCCCCCGCTGGCGGCTGAACTCCACGAACGTGGAGGGGGTCGACATCACCGTGACGCCGCCCGCGAGGGCCAGCGAGCACTCGCCGCGCCGCAGCGCCTGCACCGCGAGGTGCAGCGCCACCAGTGACGACGAGCACGCCGTGTCCACCGTGACGGCCGGGCCCTCCAGCCCCAGGGTGTAGGAGATCCGGCCCGAGGCGACGCTGCCCGCGCTGCCGGTACCGAGGTAGCCCTCCACCTCCTGCGACGCGATCCCGGGCCGGGCGCCGTAGTCGTGGTACATCACCCCGGCGAACACCCCGGTCCTGCTGCCCCGCAGCGACCGGGGGTCGATGCCGGCCCCCTCCACCGCCTCCCACGACGTCTCCAGCAGCAGCCGCTGCTGGGGGTCCATCGCCAGCGCCTCACGCGGTGAGATCCCGAAGAACCCCGCGTCGAACTCCGCCGCGTCGTACAGGAACCCGCCCTCACGGGTGTACGACGTGCCCGGCTGGTCCGCGTCGTCGGCGAAGAGCGTGTCCAGGTCCCAGCCACGGTCCGTGGGGAACCCCGAGATGGCGTCACGGCCTTCCAGCACCAGATCCCACAGTTGCTCGGGGGTGTTCGCCCCCGCCGGGTACCGGCAGCTCATGCCGACGATGGCGATCGGCTCGACCGCGGCCTGCACGACGTTCCTGAGCCGCTCGTTCTCCTTCAGTGAAGCCCGTAGTGCCTCGACCACCGCTTCGGATGTAGCCATGTCACCTCCTACGTCTCGGATGAAGCTCAGGACTTGTCGTCGCCGCCGACGGCCGCGCGCACGAGCGCGTCGACATCCATGTCGTCGATGTCCTTCGCGTCGGATGCGGACTCCCCGGCCCGCTCCTCGTTCTGATCGCCCGACCCGTTCTGGGCGGCCAGCCGCAGCAGCTCGGCCACCAGACCGGACTGCTTGAAGCGCGCCATCGGGATGGCGGCCAGGGCGTCCCGGAACTCCTTCTCGGCGGCCTCCGCCTCGGTGAGCCCCCGGCTCTCCGGGAAGAGCAGCTCCCGCAGATGACGCGCCGTGTTGACGGGCGTCACCTGGTCGAAGACCAGCGTGGCCGGCAGGCGCAGACCGGTCGCCGCGCTCAGCCTCTTGCGCAGCTCCACCGCCGTCAGGGAGTCGAAGCCCATCTCCAGGAACCCACGGGTCTCGCCGACGGCCTCGGCCGAGGCGAGCCCCAGCACCGTCGCCGCCTGCTCGCGCACGAAGCGCAGGACCTCCCGGTCGCGTTCGCCCTCCGGCAGGGCTGCCACCCGGGCGGCGAAGCCGTCCGAGGACCCCTCGCCGGCCGGCCGCGCCGCCTCCGCGCGGCGCTGCGGAATCCGTACCACGGAGCGCAGGACCGGCGGAACCAGCCCCGGCTCCCCGGCCGCCGACAGCGCCGCCGTGTCCAGCCGCATCGGCACCAGTACGGCGTCCTCGGCGGCCAGCGCCGCGTCGAACAGCGCAAGACCCTCCTCGGTGGGCAGCAGCCCGACGCCGCCCCGGGCCACGCGCCGCAGGTCCGCCTCCGACAGGTCGCCGGTCAGGCCGCTGCGCCGCTCCCACAGGCCCCAGGCCAGCGAGGTGGCGGCCAGCCCGGCCGCCCGCCGCTCACGGGCGAGCGCGTCCAGGAAGGCGTTGGCCGCCGCGTAGCCGCCCTGCCCGGCGGTGCCGAGCACTCCGGCCGCCGACGAGAACAGTACGAACGCCGTCAGTTCCTCGCCCGCCGTCAGCTCGTGGAGGTTCAGCGCCCCGTCCACCTTGGGCCGCAGGATCCGGTCGACCCGGTCGGCCGTCAGGGAGGTCACCACACCGTCGTCCAGCACACCGGCCGCGTGCACCACGGCCGTCAGCGGATGGTCCGCGGGGACCAGGGCCAGCGCCCCGGCCAGCGCCTCCCGGTCGGCCACGTCGCAGGCCGCCACCGTGACCCCGGCTCCCAGGCCGGCCAGCTCGCTCTCCAGCTCGGCCACGCCCGCCGCGTCACGGCCGCTGCGGCTCGTGAGCAGCAGTCGCGTCACCCCGTGCCGCGTCACCAGGTGCCGGGCGATCAGCGCGCCGAGCCCGCTGGTCCCGCCGGTGATCAGGACCGTCCCGTCCGCCGCGAACGGCGTCCGTTCCGCGGCCCCGTGGTCCGCACCGTCCCGGCCCGCCGCCGCGCCGCCCGCCCGCGCCGCGTCACCGGCGGTGACCCGGGTGAGCCGGAACGCGCTCATCACGCCCTGGCGCACCGCCAGTTGCGGCTCGCCGCTCGCCAGCGCGGCCGGCAGGGCGCGCCGGGACGCCTCGTCGTCGTCCAGGTCCAGCAGCACGAACCGGTCCGGGTGCTCCGACTGCGCCGAGCGCAGCAGACCCCACAGCGGGACGTGCGCGAGATCCCTCCGGGCCCGCGCGTCGGCGGTGTCGCCGCCGTCCTGCGGGCTCATGGCGTGACGGGTGACGAAGACCAGCCGGGACTCGGCGAACCGCTCCTCGGCGAGCCACTCCTGAGCCAGTGACAGGGCGCGGCCGGTCGCCTCCCGCACGGCCTGGGCGGTGTCCGCCGGGCCCGCGTCGTCGTCCCACCCGTCCAGGCACGGCACCAGCACCACCTCGGGCACCACCGCCCCCGCCGAGACCGCGCCGGCCAGAGCCGCCAGGTCCGCGTACTCCTCCAGTCGTCCTCCGGCGGCCTCCACGACGGCGGCCGCCTTCAGCTCGTCCGGACCGAGCACCGCCCAGGGGCCCGTCGCCGTGACCGACGCCGGTGCGACGGCCTCGCCGGACACCCGGTACAACGAGCGCAGGCGCGCGCCGCCCGCCCGGTGGAGCTGCTCGGCCGAGACCGGCCGCAGCATCAGCGCGCCGACGTCCAGCACCGGTCGGCCCGACTCGTCGTACGCCGTCAGCGACACGGTGTCCTCACCGGCCGGCGACAGCCGCACCCGCAGGGCGGCCGCGCCGGACGCGTGCAGCGAGACGCCCTGCCACGCGTACGGCAGCCGGGCCCGCGAGGCGTCCTCCAGCAGACCGCCCACCACGATCGCGTGCAGAGCGGCGTCGAAGAGCGCCGGATGCGCCCCGTACCGGCCGGCCTGTCCCGCGTCGGGCAGCCGGACCTCGGCGAAGACGTCCTCACCCTCCCGCCACACCGTACGCAGCCCCTGGAAGGCGGGCCCGTAGTCGAGGCCGGCCGCAGCGAGCGCGGCGTACCCCTCGTCCCACGCCACCGGCAGCGCTCCGGCCGGCGGCCACTGCCCGATCGGTGCGACCGGCTCCCGGCCGGCGGAGCTCAGCACACCGACCGCGTGCTTGCGCCACGGCTCCCGAGAGGCGCCGTCCTCCGGCCGCGAGTGCACCTCGACGGTGCTGCGCCCGGCCTCGTCGCTCTCCTCGGCCATCACACGCAGCTGTACGCCGCCCTCCTCGGGCACGACCAGCGGCTCCAGCAGGGTCAGTTCCTCCACCACGTCGCAGCCGGTCTCCGCGCCCGCCCTCAGCACCAGTTCGACGAGGCCCGTACCGGGGAAGAGCACCGTGTCCAGCACGGCGTGGTCGGCGAGCCACGGCTGGGTCCGCAGGGACAGCCGTCCGGTGAGGACCGTGCCCAGCGAGCCCGGCAGCGGCACCACCGCGCCCAGCAGCGGGTGCGGGGAGCTGCCCAGACCGGCCGACGCCACGTCGGCCGTACCGCTGACCCGCTCCAGCCAGTACCGCTCACCGCCGAACGGGTAGGTCGGCAGCTCGACCCGGCCCGTGTCCCGGGCACCCGTCGCCGCCGTCCAGTCCAGTTCCACCCCGCTGGTGTGGAGCTGGGCGGCCGACAGGAGGAAGCGTTCGAGGCCGCCCTCGCCGCGCCGCAGCGAACCGACCGTCACGCCGTGCGCCACGTTCGTGGCGTCCATCGTCTCCTGGATCGCCATGTTGAGCACCGGATGCGGGCTGGCCTCCACGAAGACGTCGTAACCGTTCTCCAGCAGCGCGCGGGTCGCCCGCTCCAGATGCACGGTCTGACGCAGATTGCGGTACCAGTACTCGGCGTCCAGCGTGGTGGTGTCCAGCTCGCCGCCCGTGACGGTCGAGTAGAACGGCACAGCCGAAGGCCGGGGGGTGATGGGCGCCAGCTCCCGCAGCAGCTCCTCGCGCACCTGCTCGACCTGCGGCGAGTGCGAGGCGTAGTCCACCGGAAGCCTCCGGGTGCGCACCCCGTCGGCCGCGCAGCGCTCCTCCAGTTCGGCGAGCGCGTCCACGTCGCCGGCCACGACGGTGGACGACGCGCCGTTCACCGAGGCGACCGACACCCGCCCCTCCCAGTGGCCGACCAGCCGCCCCGCGTCCTCCTCGCCCAGCGCGACGGACACCATGCCGCCCTCGCCGGGCATCGTCGCCAGCGCCTTGCTGCGCAGTGCCACCGCCCGGGCCGCGTCCTCCAGCGTCAGCGCACCGGCCACGCAGGCGGCGGCGATCTCACCCTGGCTGTGGCCCACGACGGCCTCGGGCCGCACCCCGAAGGACTCCCAGAGCCGGGCCAGGGACACCATCACCGAGAACAGCGCGGGCTGCACCACATCGACCCGGTCCAGCGACGGCGCGTCGTCCGCGCCCCGCAGCAGCGAGGTCAGGGACCAGTCCACGAACGGCCGCAGGGCCGCGTCGCACTCCTGGATCCGCTGCGCGAACACCTCGGAGGCGTCCAGCAGCTCGGCGGCCATGCCGGCCCACTGCGATCCCTGGCCGGAGAAGACGAAGACCGTCCGTCCTCGGCCGCGCGCCTCGCCCCGCACCACCGCGTCGGACTCGCCGCCCTCGGCGAGCGCGGCCAGACCGGCCAGCAGCGCCTCCCGGCCGCCGCCGACCACCACGGCACGCCGGTCGAGCGCGGCACGGGTGGTGGCCAGCGCGTGGGCCACGTCCGCCGGTTCGAGGCCGGGCTGCCGGTCGAGCCGGGCCAGCAGCCTGCGTGCCTGCGCGCGCAGCGCCTCCTCCGTCTTGCCGGACAGCGTCCACGCGACGGCCGGGGCCGACGCCTCGGACGTCCCCTCGGCGGTCCGCTCACCGGAGACCTCGGGGGCCCCGGCGGCCGGACCGGCCGCCGTACCCGGCGCCGGCTCGCCGGCCGGTGCCTGCTCGATGATCACATGGGCGTTGGTGCCGCTGATGCCGAAGGACGACACCGCCGCACGGCGCGGCTGACCCGTCTCGGGCCACGGAGTGGTCTCCGTCAGCAGCGACAGCCCGCTCGTCGACCACTCGACCTCGGGTGTCGGCGCGTCCACGTTCAGGGTCGGGGGCAGCACCCCGTGGCGCATCGCCGCGACCATCTTGATCACGCCCGCCATGCCCGCGGCGGCCTGGGTGTGCCCGATGTTGGACTTCACCGAACCCAGCAGCAGCGGTCGCTCCTGCGGCCGCTCGCGCCCGTACGCCGCGGCCAGCGCCTGCGCCTCGATCGGGTCGCCCAGCTTGGTGCCCGTACCGTGCGCCTCCACCGCGTCGACGTCCTGGGCCGTCAGGCCCGCGTCCGTCAGTGCCTGGCGGATCACCCGCTGCTGCGAGGGGCCGTTCGGGGCGGTCAGACCGTTGCTGGCGCCGTCGGAGTTGATCGCGGAGCCCCGGACCACCGCCAGGACGGGGTGGCCGTTGCGGCGGGCGTCCGACAGCCGCTCCAGCAGCAGCGTACCGACGCCCTCGCCCCAGCCGGTGCCGTCGGCGGCCGCCGCGAACGGCTTGCACCTGCCGTCCGTGGACAGTCCGCGCTGACGGCTGAACTCGATGAAGATGTCCGGCGTGGCCATGACGGCGGCCGCTCCCGCCAGCGCGAGCGAGCACTCGCCCTGCCGCAGGGACCGCACCGCCATGTGCAGCGCCACCAGGGACGAGGAGCACGCCGTGTCCACCGTCACCGCCGGCCCCTCGACCCCGAAGGTGTAGGCGATGCGGCCCGACATGACACTCGACGTACTGCCCGTCAGCAGATAGCCGCCGAGCTCCTCGGGCGCCTGGCGGGGGTCGGAGGGGTAGCCCTGGGCGGCGGCCCCGACGAACACGCCGACCTGGCTGCCCTTCACGGACGTCGGGTCGATGCCCGCCCGCTCCAGCGCCTCCCAAGACGTCTGGAGCAGCAGCCGCTGCTGGGGGTCCATCGCCAGCGCCTCGCGGGGGCTGATCCCGAAGAGACCCGCGTCGAACCGCGCGGCGTCGTCGAGGAACCCGCCGACCCGCACATACGTCGTCGAGGGCCGGTTGCCGTCCGGGTCGTAGATGCCGTCGAGGTCCCAGCCGCGGTCGGCCGGGAACGGGGCGACCACGTCGTTCCCGTCGGTGACCAGCTGCCACAGATCCTCGGGGGTCGAGACCCCGCCGGGATAACGGCAGCTCATCGACACGATGGCGATCGGGTCGTCGTCCACGGCCACCGTCCGCGCGGGCACCGGGGACTTCTCCTCGCCGGCCTGGGCGCCCAGCAGTTCGGTCCGCAGGTGCCGGGCCAGGACGGCCGGCGTCGGGTGGTCGAAGATCAGCGTCGAGGACAGCTGCGCCCCGACCGCGCCGTTGAGCCGGTTGCGCAGCTCCACCGCGGTCAGCGAGTCGAACCCCAGCTCCTTGAAGGCCAGGTCGGCCGCGACCGCCGAACCGTCCGCGTGCCCCAGCACCATCGCCGCGTGCGTCCGGACCAGGTCCCGCAGCAGCTGCTCGCCCTCGGCCTGCGAGACCGAGGCCAGCCGCTCCCGCAGCGACGAGGCGGCGGCCCGGCCCGCGGAACGGGCGGCGGCACGCCGGGCCGGCTTGCGGGTCAGGCCCCGCAGCATGTGCGGCATCTCGTCCGGCCGCGCCTGGCGCAGCACCGCGCTGTCCACCTTCGCCGGAACGACGGCGGCCTCACCCGCGGTGAGCGCCGCGTCGAAGAGCGCGAGGCCTTCCTCGTCGGACAGCGGCACCAGGCCCGTACGGCTCAGCCGCACCAGGTCCACGTCGCCGAGCCCGCCGAGCATGCTGCCCGCGTCGGCCCAGGGCCCCCAGGCCAGCGACACCGCCGGACGCCCGGACGCCCTGCGCTGCGCGGCCAGGGCGTCCAGCAGCGTGTTCGCCGCCGCGTAGTTGGCCTGTCCGGAGCCGCCCAGCACACCGGCGGTCGAGGAGAACAGGACGAACGCCGCCAGGTCCAGGTCCCGGGTCAGCTCGTCGAGGTGCAGGGCGGCGTCCGCCTTGGGACGCAGCACGGTGTCCATCCGCCGGGGCGTCATCGACGACAGCACCCCGTCGTCCAGGACACCGGCCGTGTGCACCACGGCGGTCAGCGGGTGCTCCGCCGGTACGGCGGCCAGCAGTCCCGCCACCGCCTCCCGGTCGGAGACGTCGAGGGCCGCGATGTCCACCGTGGCGCCGAGGGCGGTCAGTTCGGACACCAGGGCGTCCGCGCCCGGGGCGTCGGCGCCGCGGCGGCTGGCGAGCACGAGGTGGCGCACCCCGTGTCCGGTCACCATCCGGCGGGCGACCGCGGCGCCGAGCGCGCCCGTACCACCGGTGATCAGGACCGTGCCCCGCGGGTCGGGCGCGGACGGCACGGTGAGCACCACCTTGCCGATGTGCCGCGCCTGGCTGAGGTGGCGGAAGGCGTCGGGCGCGTGGTGCACGTCCCAGGTGGTGATCGGTCCGTGGCGCAGCAGCCCCCGCTCGAAGAGTCCGAGCAGTTCGCCGAGCATCCCCTGGATGCGGTCCTCGCCGGCCTCGACGAGGTCGAACGCCCGGTACACCGCGCCGTCGTGGTCGGCGGCGACGACCGCGGCGTCGCGCACGTCGGTCTTGCCCATCTCCAGGAACCGCCCGCCCGGGCTCAGCAGCCGCAGGGAGGCGTCCACGAACTCGCCGGCCAGCGAGTCCAGGACGACGTCCATGCCCAGTCCCCGGCCGGTCCGCCGGAACTTCTCCTCGAACTCCAGGTCACGCGAGGAGGCGATGTGGGAGTCGTCCAGCCCCATCGACCGCAGCGCGTGCCACTTCGCCGGGCTGGCCGTCGCGAAGACCTCGGCCCCCAGGTGCTGGGCCAGCTGCACCGCCGCCATGCCGACACCACCCGTACCGGCGTGGATGAGCACCCGCTCGCCCGGGCGCAGGTCCGCGAGGTCGACCAGCGCGTAGTACGCGGTCAGGAACACGGCCGGCACCGATGCGGCCTGGGTGAACGACCATCCGTCCGGGACCTTGGCGAGCATCCGGTGATCGGTGACGGCCACCGTCCCGATCCCCCCGAAGATCATGCCCAGCACACGGTCCCCGGGTGCCACGGTGGTCACACCGGGACCCGTCTCCAGGACCACGCCCGCGCCCTCCACGCCCAGCGGCACCGGGTCGCCGGGGTACATGCCCAGGGCGTTGAGCGCGTCACGGAAGTTGAGACCGGCCGCCCGCACGGCCACCCGCACCCGGCCCTCGGCCAGCGGCTCGTCCGCCTCGGGGTGGGGGAGGAGGGCGAGGCCCTCCAGCGTGCCGTCGCCGGCGCTGCCCAGCCGCCACGACGCGGTGCCGGCCGGGGCGTGCAGCGCGCTGTCGGGCCGCAGCCGCGCCAGCCGGGGCACCCGGGCCTCCCCGTCGCGCACGGCCAGCTGGGGCTCACCGGAGGCGACGGCGGCGGCCAGGCCGCGGTAGGTGTCCTCGCGGTCGTCGAGGTCGATGAGCGCGAACCGGCCCGGGTTCTCGGACTGGGCCGTCCGCACCAGGCCCC
Organism: Streptomyces sp. SP18CS02; assembly: GCF_036322365.1. NCBI lineage: Bacteria > Bacillati > Actinomycetota > Actinomycetes > Kitasatosporales > Streptomycetaceae > Streptomyces > Streptomyces sp. SP18CS02. Next base: position 93,984 of record NZ_JAQYXC010000306.1, on the reverse strand, counting down.
ACACCGCGCTGTGCGGCAGGTCGGACACGCACTCGCCGCCCGTGTCGACGGCGCGGTGGGTCACCACCACGAGCCGTGACGCGCCGAACCGCTCGTCGGCCAGCCAGGCGTGCACGACGTCGAGGGTGCGATGCGCGGCCTCCCGTACCGCGGCGGCCCGGTCGGTCGCCGGGCAGGCCGTGGCCCGGCAGGTGACGAGCACGGTCTCCGGTACCGCCGCGCCCTCCTCGGCCGCCCGGGCGAGCGCGGCCAGGTCCTCGTGGGCGTCGGCGCGCACGCCGGCACCCACGTCGGCGAGGCGCGACACGAGGTCCGCCGCGCCGCTGCCCACGACCGCCCAGGGGGCGTCGGCGCCGGCCGGCGCGGACGGGACGAAGGCGTCCCACTGCACCTTGAAGAGCCGGTCCCGGGTGGCGTCCGCGGACGCCGGGCCCTGGTCGCGCGCGGCGGGCCGCAGCACCAGGGCGTCGGCCGACAGGACGGGCTGCCCGGTGGCGTCCGCGGCCTCCACGGAGACCGTGTCCTCGCCCGCGGGAGCCAGCCGGACCCGCAGTTCCGCGGCGCCCGCCGCGTGCCGGGTCACCCCGCGCCAGGAGAACGGCAGCCGCGCCTGCTCCCACTGGGGAAGCACCACGTTGAGCGCGACCCCGTGAAGCGCCGAGTCCAGCAGCGCCGGGTGCACGCCGAAGTCCTCGGCCCCCGAGTCCTCCGGCAGAGTGGTCTCCACGAACAGTTCGTCACCGCGCCGCCAGGCGGCCCGCAGCCCCTGGAACACCGGGCCGTAGTCCAGTCCGGTCTCCGCCATCAGCGCGTACAGGCCGCCGACGTCGACCGGCCGCGCGTCGCGCGGCGGCCACACCGACAGGTCCTCCGCGGCGGGCGCACCGGCCCGCCCCAGCACACCGGTGGCGTGCGTGGTCCACGGTTCGTCGTCCTCCGCGCCCTCGGGGCGGGTGAACAGGCTCAGGGACCGCAGCCCGGAGTCGTCCGGGGCACCGACCCGCATCTGCAGCGTGAGCGCGTCCCGTTCGGGCAGTACCAGCGGGGTGTGGAAGGTGAGCTCCTCCACCCGGTCGAGGCCGACCCGGTCACCGGCGTGCAGAGCCAGTTCGAGGAAGGCCGTGCCGGGCAGCAGCGCGCGGTCGAACACCATGTGGTCGGCGACCCAGCCGTGCGCGGCCGTCGACAGCCTGCCGGTGAAGACCACCTCGTCGTCGTCGGCCAGCGACACCACGGCGCCCAGCAGCGGGTGCCCGGCGGCCGAGAGCCCCGCCGAGCCCACCACGGCCGAGGAAGCGGGCGCGTTCAGCCAGAACCTGCGGCGCTCGAACGGGTAGGTGGGCAGTTCGACCCGGCGCGCGCCGGACGGGGCGAAGTACGCCTCCCAGTCCACCGCGACGCCCCGGATGTGCAGTCTGGCCAGCGCGGTCGCGACGGTGAGGCCGTCGTCCTGGCCCGAACGCAGCATCGGGACCAGGTCGGTGTCCGCCTCGGTGACGCTGTCGCGCCCGGCCGCCGTCAGCACCCCGTCGGGGCCCAGCTCCAGCCAGGTACGGACCCCTTCGGCCTCCATCGTGCGCACCGCGTCGTGGAACCGCACCGTCGCCCGGGCGTGCCCGACCCAGTACTCCGGCGTACGGATCTCCTCGGCCGTCATCGTCCGCCCGGTCACCGCCGAGACCACCGGGATGGCCGGCGCGGCGAAGGACAGCCCCTCCACCACCCGCCGGAAGTCCGGCAGCATCGCGTCGATGAGCGGCGAGTGGAACGCGTGGCTGACCGTCAGCTGCTTCGTCTTGCGGCCCTGGGCCCCGAAGTGCGCGGCGACCTCGGCCACCGCCTCCTCCTCGCCCGCCACCACCACGGACGACGGGCCGTTGACCGCGGCCAGCCCGATCCGCGCCGCGTGGCGGGCCACCAGCGGCGCCACTTCCCCCTCGGTGGCCTGGACGGCGACCATGGCCCCGCCCTCGGGCAGCGCCTGCATCAGCCGGCCGCGCGCCGCCACCAGCGTCGAGGCGTCGGCCAGCGACAGCACCCCGGCCACGTGGGCGGCGCCCACCTCTCCGACGGAGTGCCCCGCCACGAAGTCGGGACGCACGCCCCACCGTTCCAGCAGCCGGAACAGCGCGACCTCCAGGGCGAAGAGCGCCGGCTGGGTGTACTCCGTACGGTCCAGCAGCCCGGTGCCGTCCGTCGTGCCGAACACCACCTCGCGCAGCGGCCGGTCCAGATGGCGGTCCAGCTCGGCGCAGACCTGGTCGAACGCCTCAGCGAAGACCGGGGACGCCGCGTACAGCTCCCGCCCCATGCCCAGGCGCTGGCTGCCCTGCCCGGTGAAGAGGAACCCGAGCTTGCCCCGGACCACCGTTCCGGTGGTCAGACGGGGACCGGGACGGTCGTCGGCCAGCGCGGCCAGGCTCCGGGTGAGCTCCTCGTCGGTGGACGCGACCAGTGCGGCACGGTGCCTGAAGGCCGTCCGGGTGGTGGCCAGCGCGTACCCGATGTCCGCCGTCGCCGCCTCCGGGCCGCCCTCCACCCGGCGGAGCAGCTGACGCGCCTGCTCCCGCAGGGCGCTCTCGCTGCGGGCGGACAGCAGCCACGGAGCCACCAGCGGCGCCGTCCCGTTCCCGGCCCCCGCCTCCGGGGCGGTCTCCTCGGGCGCCTGCTCCAGGATCACATGCGCGTTGGTGCCGCTGATCCCGAACGACGACACGCCGGCGCGGCGGGCCCGGCCGGTCTCCGGCCACGGCTTCGCCTCGGTCAGCAGCTCCATGCCGCCCATCGCCCAGTCGACGTGCGGCGTCGGCTCGTCCACGTGCAGCGTCTGCGGCAGCACCCCGTGCTGCATCGCCAGAACCATCTTGATGACACCGACGACACCGGCGGCCGCCTGGGTGTGACCGATGTTGGACTTCACCGAGCCCAGCCACAACGGCTCGCCCTCACGGCCCCTGCCGTACGTGGCGAGCAGCGCCTGTGCCTCGATCGGGTCGCCGAGGGTCGTGCCGGTGCCGTGCGCCTCCACCGCATCGACCTCGCCGGCCGACAGCCGGGCGTCGGCCAGCGCCTGCCGGATGACGCGCTGCTGCGAGGGGCCGTTGGGGGCGGCGATGCCGTTGCTCGCACCGTCCTGGTTGGTCGCGGTGCCGCGCACCACGCCCAGCACCCGGTGGCCGTTGCGGCGGGCGTCCGACAGCCGCTCCAGCAGGATGACACCGACGCCCTCGGACAGACCGGTACCGTCGGCGGCCGCCGCGAAGGACCGGCACCGCCCGTCCTTGGACAGCCCGCGCTGACGGCTGAAACCCTGCAACTGCGCCGGCGTCGTCATGACCGTCGCGCCACCGGCCAGCGCCAGCGAGCACTCCGAGTTGCGCAGCGCCTGGCACGCGGCGTGGATCGCCACCAGCGAAGCCGAACAGGCGGTGTCGTAGGTGACCGCGGGCCCTTCCAGCCCGAGCGTGTAGGAGATCCGCCCCGACAGCACGCTCGCCGCCCCGGAGGTCAGGAAATACCCCTCGTACTCGCCGAGGTCGGCTCCCCGCACCCGCGTGGCGTAGTCCTGGAAGGCCGTTCCCATGTACACGCCGGTCCGCCCGCCGTGCAGCGTCGACGGGTCGATGCCCGCCCGCTCCAGCGTCTCCCACGACGTCTGCAGGAGCAGCCGCTGCTGCGGGTCCATCGCCACGGCCTCGCGCGGGCTGATGCCGAAGAACTCCGCGTCGAAGTCGGCGACGTCCCCGAGGAAGCCGCCCCGGCGCGTGTAGATGGTGCCCGGCCGGTCGGTGTCCGGGTCGAACAGCGCGTCCGCGTCCCAGCCCCGGTCCGTCGGCCACTCCGCTATGGCGTCGCCGCCGGAGGAGATGAGCTGCCAGAACTCCTCCGGGCTGCGCACCTCACCGGGCAGGTGGCAACCCATGCCGATGATGGCGATGGGCTCGTGGGCGGCGGAGACGAGCTCCAGGTTCTCCTGGCGCAGCCGCTCCGTCTCCTTCATCGACGCCCGCAGGGCATCGACGATCTTGTCCGGCGACGTGGTCATGGTCCCTCACAAGTCGGTTGGCCTGGAACTCAGTTCTCTTCGGTACGCGCGGATTCCTCGGCGAGCACGAGCCGCACCAGATCCTCTGCGTCCATCTCGTCGATGCGCTGCGCGGCGGCGAGCAGCTCCTGCGCGCGCTCCGCGTCCTGCGCGGTCGTGCCCGCCCCGCCGTCCACCGCGTCACCGTCGTCCCGCGGGACGTCCTCGTCCGACGCTTCGGCCAGCAGGTGGTCCACGAGCTTCTCCAGCGTGGGGTGATCGAAGATCACCGTGAGCGGCAGCCGCAGCCCCGTGTCGGTCTGGAGCCGGTTGCGCAGCTCCACCGCGATCACCGAGTCGACGCCCAGCTCCTTGAACGGCGCGCGGTCACCGACCGCGTCCGCGCCGGCGTGCCCCAGCACGGCCGCCACCTGCGCCCTGACCAGCCCGGAGGCGAGCTCCCGTCGCTGCCCCGGGTTCAGACCCGTGAGCCGCTGCGCCAGTGTGGCCGACTCGGCGGGCCCGTCCTGGGCCTCGTCGGGCCGCGCCTCCCGCAGCGCCCGGCGCACCTCCGGCACACCGGTGAGCAGCCGGCTGGGCCGCTGCGCCGTGAACGCCTGGAAGAAGGCGTCCCACTCCACGTCCACCAGGACCGGTGACGTCTCGTCGTGGTCCAGCGAATGCTGGAGGGCCACCATGGCGCGCTCGGGGTCGAGCAGCCGGATCCCGTGCCGGACCACCGACTCGTCCATGCCGTCGCGCGACATCATGCCGTCGCCCGCCCAAGGACCCCAGATGACCGACGTGGCCGGCAGCCCCAGCGCCCTGCGGTACTCCGCGAGCGCGTCCAGGTAGGCGTTGGCCGCCGCGTAGCCGCCGTTGCCGGCGCTGCCCCACATGCCCGAGACCGACGAGAACAGGACGAACGCGTCCAGCTTCCGCTCGCGCGTCAGCTCGTGCAGATGCAGGGCGGCGTCGGACTTCGCCGCGAGCACCTCCGCGAAACGACCGGGCGTCAGCGACCCGAGCGGGGTGTTCTCGATCACCCCGGCCGTGTGGACGACCGCCCGCAGCTCGCTGCCCTCCGCGTCGAGCGACGCCAGGAGCCCCGCCAGGGCGTCCCGGTCGGCGACGTCGCAGGCGACGGTCGTCACCCGGGCCCCCTGCGCGCCCAGCTCCGCCTCCAGCACCACCGCGCCCGGCGCCTCGGGACCGCGCCGGCTGGCCAGCACGATGTGCTCGGCGCCGTTCGCGGCCAGCCAGCGCGCGGTATGGGCGCCGAGGGCGCCCGTACCGCCGGTGACCAGTACGGTGCCCCGGGGTGTCCAGGGCCGCTCCGCGGCGGCCCTGCGTCGCGGCGCCCGCACCAGCCTGCGGGCGAACACGCCCGCCCCGCGCACGGCCACCTGGTCCTCGGCGCCGTCTGCGCCCCCGGCGTACTCGCCCACGGCGGCCAGCACGGCGGGCAGCTGACCCGCCACCGCCTCGGCCGCGTCGGCCGGAAGGTCGATCAGCCCGCCCCAGCGCTGGGCGTGCTCCACGGCGGCGACACGGCCCAGGCCCCAGATCCGCGCCTGTCCGGGCGCCGTCACCGAGTCACCGGCGCCGACGGCCACCGCACCGCGGGTCACACACCACAGCCGGGCCGTGACACCCGCGTCGCCCAGCGCCTGCACCAGCGTCAGGGTGTCCGCGGCGTTCCCGGACGACAGGTCCTGCGCCGCACCGACGGGCGCCAGTGCCAGCAGCGAGAGCACACCGGCAGGTTCCGCCCCCTCGGCGGCCACCGCCCTGATCCGCTCCGTGAGTTCCTTCCGGACGGTGCCCCCCACGACAGTCAGCGGCACCACCTCGGCGCCGCTCCTGCTCAGCGCCTCCGTGCAGGCCGCCACGGCCTCCCGCGCCCCGTCGCCGTCGGGGACCGCCACCAGCCAGCGCCCGGCCAGGGTGACGGGCGGAGCCTTCGGCAGCGGCTCCCAGGCGACCTGGTAGCGCCAGGAGTCCACGATGGCCCGCTCGTTGTGGCGTCGGCGCCAGGCGGCCAGCGCCGGCAGCAGCCCGCGCAGCTCCTCCGGGTCGTCGAGCCCCACCTCCGCGGCCAGTGCCCGCGCGTCACCGGACTCCACCACCTGCCACAGCCGCTGCTCGGCCTCGTCGTGGGCCACCGGCGCGTCGGCCGCCGGCTCCGGCGCCGTCAGCCAGTACCTCTGGTGCTGGAAGGCGTAGGTGGGCAGGTCCACGCGGCGCGCGCCGGAACCGGCGTACACCCGGGCCCAGTCCACCGGGGCCCCGAGCACATAGGCCTCGGCGAGCGACGTGAGGAAGCGCTTCGCCCCGTCCTCGCCGCGCCGCAGTGAACCCACCACCGCACCGGACGCGCCGAGCGTCTCGATGGCCTCAAGCGCCCCGGCGTTCAGCACGGGATGCGGGCTGACCTCGATCAGCAGCGTGTGGTTCTTCTGAAGGATCGTGCCCATGGCCCGCTCGAACTGGACCGGTTCACGCAGATTGCGGTACCAGTACTCGGCGTCGAGTTCACGCGTGTCGAGGAGTTCCCCGGTCACCGTCGAGTAGAAGGGAAGCCCGGCCGGACGCGGCTCGATCCCGCTCAGCGCCTCCAGCAGCGGCTCCCGGATGGCCTCGACCTGCGCCGAGTGCGCCGCGTAACTCACCGGGATCCGCTTGGCCCTCGTGCCCTGGGCGGCACACGCGGCCAGCAACTCCTCCAGGGCGTCGGGCTCGCCGGACACCACCACGGCCGAGGGACCGTTGATCACGGCCACGTCGAGCCGCTCGTCCCAGCACGGCAGCCGCCGTACCGCGTCGGCCGAAAGCGACACCGACACCATGCCGCCCAGCCCGGAGATCGCCGTCAGGGCCTGGCTGCGCAGGGCGACGATCCGTGCGGCGTCCGCCAGGGACAGGCCCCCCGCGACACAGGCCGCGGCGATCTCGCCCTGGCTGTGCCCGACCACGGCGCTCGGCCGCACTCCGTAGGACTCCCACAGCGCCGCCAGCGACACCATCATGGCGAACAGCACCGGCTGGACGACGTCCACCCGTTCCAGCGTCGGCGCGCCGGGGACACCGCGCAGCACATCCAGCAGCGACCAGTCCACCACCGCGCCGAGCGCCTCGTCGCACTCCCGCATCCGCTCCCGGAACACCGGGGAGGAGTCCAGCAGACGGACCGCCATCCCCTCCCACTGCGCCCCCTGGCCGGGGAAGACGAACACCTGCTCGCCGCCGCTCACGGCGACGCCGCTCACCACCGCGTCCGAGGGGCCGCCGCGCGCCACGGCGTCGAGCGCGGCGGCCAGGGCGTCGTGGTCCTCGCCGAGCAGGACGGCACGGTGTTCGAACGCGGCCCGGGTCGTCGCCAGGGACAGTCCCGTGTCGGCGACAGCGGGCCGCTCGGGGGCGTCCAGACGGGTGCGCAGCGCGGCGGCCTGGCCGCGCAGGGCCTGCGGTGTCCGGGCCGACAGCGGCCACGCCACCATCGCGCCCGCGTCGGTCCCGGGCGCTTCCACGCTCCGTTCAACGACCTCTTCCGGGGCCTGTTCGAGGATGGCGTGCACATTGGTGCCGCTGATGCCGAACGAGGACACGCCCGCGCGGCGCACCCGCTCGCCCCTCGGCCACTCCACCGCGTCCGTCAGCAGGGACACGGTCCCCGACGACCAGTTCACATGGGGGGTCGGCGCGTCGATGTGCAGGCTGGCGGGCAGCCGGCCGTGGCGCATCGCCATCACCATTTTGATCACTCCGGCGATGCCGGCGGCCGCCTGGGTGTGGCCGATGTTCGACTTGACCGAGCCCAGCCGCAGCGGCTCGGCGTCCGAGCGGTCCTTGCCGTACGTGGCGAGAAGGGCCTGCGCCTCGATCGGGTCGCCCAGCTTCGTGCCGGTGCCGTGCGCCTCCACGGCGTCGATGTCGGCCGGGGCGAGACCGGCGTTGGCCAGCGCCTGCCGGATCACCCGTTCCTGCGACGGCCCGTTGGGGGCGGTCAGACCGTTGCTGGCCCCGTCCTGGTTGACGGCCGAACCGCGGACGATCGCCAGTACCTCGTGCCCGTGCCGACGGGCGTCGGACAGCCGCTCCAGTACGACCATGCCCACGCCCTCGCTCCAGCCGGTGCCGTCGGCCGCGGCCGCGAACGGCTTGCAGCGGCCGTCGGGCGCCAGCCCGCGCTGCTGGGCGAACTCCACGAACATGCCGGGGGTGGGCATCACCGTCACGCCACCCGCGAGCGCCATGGTGCACTCGCCCTGCTGGAGCGAGCGGCTCGCCAGGTGCAGGGCCGCCAGCGACGACGAGCAGGCCGTGTCCACGGTGAGCGCCGGGCCTTCGAGCCCGAGGCTGTAGGCCACCCGGCCCGAGATCACACTGGCGGTGTTGCCCGTCAGCAGGTAGCCCTGCGCGCCCTCCACCGGCTGGCCGAGCCGGGGCCCGTAGTCCTGCGCGGTCGCACCGGTGAAGACGCCGACCTGGCCGCCCCGCAGCGAGGTCGGGTCGATGCCCGCGCGCTCCAGCGCCTCCCACGAGGTCTCCAGCACCAGCCGCTGCTGCGGGTCCATCGCGAGGGCCTCACGCGGGCTGATACCGAAGAACGCCGCGTCGAACGCGGCCGCGTCGTACAGGAACCCGCCGTCCCGCGCGTAGGTGACGTCGGGGTTCTCCGGGTCGCGAAGCTCGTCGTCGCCCCAGCCGCGGTCCGTGGGGAAGCCGGATATGGCGTCCTTGCCCTCGGCGATCAGCCGCCACAGGTCCTCCGGCGAACGCACGTCCCCGGGGAACCGGCACCCCATGCCCACGATCGCGATCGGCTCGTCGTGGACGCCCGCCCCCGACGGCTGCCACACGGCCGCGTCCCTGTGCTCGCCGCTCAGTTCCGCGCTCAGGTGACGGACCAGTTCGGCCGGCGTGGGGTGGTTGTAGACGAGCGTGGGGGACAGATCCGTCAGTCCCGTCGCCTCGGCCACCCGGGTCTGGAACTCGACCGCCGTGAGCGAGTCGAACCCCAGCTCCTTGAACGTCCTTCCGGTGTCCACGCCCGCCGACGAGAGATGACCGAGGACCGTCGCCGCACAGGTGCGCACCAGCTCCAGCAGATCGCTGTCCGACAGCGTCCGGGGCGGCCGGCCGGAGGAACCGGGCGTCTCCGCCGCCCGCGCGCCGGAGCCGGTCCCGTTCCCGGCGGTGCCCGCCGCGCCGTCCGTGGCGGAACCCGACGGCGCGGCCGCGTCAACGCCGCCGACCGTGTCGAGCCAGTACGACTGACGCCGGAAGGCGTACGTGGGCAGCTCGACGTGGGCCGCGCCGGCCCACCCGGCGAACACCTCCCAGTCGACCTGCTCCCCGCGCACGAAGACCTCGGCGAGACCGGCGGCGACGGTGCGGTCCTCGGGCTGGCCGTCCCGCAGCAGCGGCACGACCGCCGTGGCGGACCCCGCGCCGACGGCCGCGAGGCTCTCACGGGTCATCGCGGTCAGCCCGCCGGGACCGAGCTCCAGAAAGGTGGTGACCCCCTCGGCCGCCAGCACCCGCACGCCGTCGAAGAAGCGCACGCCTTCCCTGATGTGGCGCACCCAGTACTCGGGTGAGCACAGCTCCTCGGCGGTGGCGATGCGCCCGGTGACGTTGGACACCACCGGGATCACCGGCTCGTGATACGTCAGCCGCCGTGCGACGTCCAGGAACTCGTCGAGCACGCCGTCCATGTGCGACGAGTGGAACGCGTGGCTGACCCGCAGCGCCTTGGTCCGGCGTCCCAGGGCCGCGAACCGCCCGGCGATCTCCGCCGCCGCCTCGCCGTCACCGGAGATCACCACGGTGCGCGGGCCGTTGACGGCGCCGACGGAGACGAGCTCCTCATGGCCGGCGAGCGCCTCGCGCGCCTCCGCCTCGGTCGCCTCCAGGACGATCATCGCGCCGCCCTCGGTGGCCTGCTGCATCAGCCGCCCCCGGGCCGCCACCAGCGTGCACGCGTCCTCCAGGGACAGCACTCCGGCGGCGTGGGCGGCGGTGAGTTCGCCGATGGAGTGGCCGATGAGGTGGCCGGGCCGTACACCGGACCGCTCCAGCAGCCGGAAGAGCGCCACCTCCAGGGCGAAGAGGGCGGCCTGGGTGAACCATGTGCGGTCGAGCAGGGCGGCGTTCGGGCTGCCCGGCTCGGCGAAGATCAGGTCCTTGAGCCGGTGGGGAAGATGGGCGTCCAGCCGCTCGCACACCTCGTCGAGGGCCTGCGCGAACGCCGGGACCGTCTCGTACAGGTGGCGGCCCATGCCCGGCCGCTGGCTGCCCTGTCCGGTGAAGAGGAACGCCGTCGAGCCGGCGCCCCGGGACGAACCCCGGACCACGTTCGGCGCGGGCAGGTCGCGGGCCAGGGCGCCGAGCCCGTGCAGGAACTCGTCGGGTGCGGAGCCCAGCACCACCGCGCGCTCCTCGAACGCCGTGCGGCGGCCGGCCAGCGCGGCACCGATGTCGGCGGCGCCGCGCCCCGGGCGGGCCGATACGTGTTCGGCGAGCTGCTCCGCCTGGGCGCGCAGCGCCTCGCGGGACCGTCCGGAGACCACCCACGGCAGTACCGACGGGCCCTGGGCGGGGGAGAGCTCGCGCGACGGGGCGCCGCTGTCGGTGGTGACCGCGTCGGACAGCACGACATGGCAGTTGGTGCCGCCCATGCCGAAGGAACTCACACCGGCGAGGACCGGTCCCTCGGTTTCGGGCCAGTCGCCGAGGGACGTCTGCACCCGCAGGTTCAGCCTGTCGAAGGGGATGTCGGGATGGGGTGTGACGAAGTTCAGGCTGGCCGGGATCTTCCGGTTCCTGATGCTCAGCGCGGTCTTGATGAGCCCGGCGACACCGGCCGCGGCCTCAAGGTGGCCGATGTTGGTCTTCACCGAGCCGACCGACAGGGGCGCCCCGCCGGACCTGGCGGCGCCGAGCACCGCGCCGAGCGCGGCCGACTCGATCGGGTCGCCCTTCTTCGTTCCGGTGCCGTGCAGCTCGACGTACTGCACGTCCGCCGGATCGACCCCGGCCTTCTCGTACGCCTCGCGCAGGACGGCTTCCTGGCTGCGCGACGTGGGCACGGTCAGCCCCAGCCCCTCGCCCGCGCCGTCGTTGTTGACGGATGTGCCCTCGATCACGCAGTAGACGCGATCGCCGTCCGCCAGGGCCCGTGACAGGGGCTTGAGCACGACGACGCCGGCGCCTTCACCACGGACGTAGCCGTTGGCCCGGGCGTCGAACGTGAAGCACCGGTGGTCGGGCGACAGGCCGCCGAACTTCGACGAGTAGTGGGTGCTGTCGGGCGTGATGTTGAGGTTCACGCCACCGGCCAGCGCGACGGTGGCCTCGCCCCGCCGCAGGCTCTCGCACGCCATGTGGACCGCCACCAGCGACGACGACTGGCCCGTGTCGACCACCATGCTCGGCCCGCGCAGATCGAACGCGTACGAGACCCGGTTGGCGATGATGCTGCGGTGCAGCCCCGTCATGCTGTGCTGGGTGGCCGATCCGGAGCCGCGCTGGTGCAGCAGGGTGGCGTAGTCGTCCCAGATGGCTCCGACGAAGACCCCGACCTTGTCCTCGGCAAGCGTCGAGGGCACGGTGCCCGCGTCCTCGAACGCCTCCCAGCTCAGCTCCAGGATCAGCCGCTGCTGGGGGTCCATCGCGGCGGCTTCACGCGGGGAGATGCCGAAGAAGTCCGGGTCGAAACGGTCGACGTGCTCCAGGAAGCCACCCGGGCGGTCGGCGACCCCCCGGCCGGGCGGAGGGTCCGAGATCGCGTTCCCGCCCGTGCTGAGCAGCCGCCAGTAGGCGTCGGCGTCCGGCGCACCGGGGAACCGGCAGGCCAGGCCGACTATCGCGACGGGCTCGTCTTGGCTGCTGACCGAAGTGCGTGATGGTGTCCGGGCGGCGCGCATTGAACTCCCCATTCAAGGGCCGGGGCGATGAGTTGGACGGCGCGCCCCCTGGGGCGTGCCGAAGCGTTTCTCTCCCGCGCAGCACAACGAAACAAGTGCAATGCCCTCCCCCGTAGTGGCGGTACTGGCGTGCGATTTCGCGCTGCAAGCGGACCGACGATCTTGAAGATACAAACTGGCGAGTCGGTTCGTCAATGGAGAACTACCCCACGGGGTATCCCTGGTTACGGCATTCCGTAGTGTTATGTCTGGTTCCGCTAGGGCCGCTTGAGCGCCCTTTCAGCGCTCTTTGGTGAAGTATACGGACTGCTTGGTATGTTTCATGAAGCAAAGGAATCGCAAAGCTGAGGCAGCGATTCCCCCAACGGAACATGGACGTCCGGCAGTGTGCCCAGGGGCGTTCGCTTGGATCGGCCCGGCAGGAGCCAAGCGGGACACTCCCTAGGCCGGTGGCAGGTCCAGCATGCGGCGCAGCAGGTCGCGCAGCGCCTCGCGTTCGCGCGGTGTGAGTTCCGCGAGCGGCTCTCCGGCGAAGGCCATGGAGGAGCGCAACGCGGCGGCCACCTCGGTGCCCCGCTCGGTGGCGGCGGCCAGCTTGACGCGGCGGTCGGCCGGATCCGGCCGCCGCTCCACCAGCCCGCGCGCCTCCAGCCGGTCCACTATCCCGGTGACGTTCGACGGCTCGCACTTGAGCCGCTCGGCGATCCTGCGCATCGGGAGGGGCTGATGGGACAGCAGCGCGATGACGCGGGCCTGAGTACCGGTCAGTTCATGTTGCGAGGCGGCCTGTTCGTATTCGGCGTGGTAACTCGTGACGACGGAGCCGATGAGGTCGACGACCTCCAGGGTCAGAGGGTCGGCTCCACTGGGATGCGCGGTCATGTGTGATCAGCTCCTGCTGCCGGAGGGCGGGTTCGGTCGTAGCCGCGCCGGCGGTGGGGCGTGTCGGCGCGTCCGGTCACCCTCAACACCTGGCGTCCGCCGTTGTTCCTCGCCGGGGCCGCGGTGCCCGGCCGGATCCCGGACCGGGTGCCGGGCGGGACCCCGCGCACGCCGGGCCGGGCGCCGCGCGTGCACGGCTCCCGGCCCGGCGTGCGCTCACGGCCGTGAGCGGTCCCGGCGCCCACCGGGACCGCCTGCCGTCCGCGGGGCGCGGTCGCCGAGCCGACGGGCCCGGCGACCGCGCCCCGCGCAGGCGCCCTACGGCTTGCGGGCGGCGATCAGCCCGTATCCGATCTGCGGCAGATCACCGAAACGCTCGATGATGTCGGCGGCCTCGGCGAGCTCCTCGTTGAACGAGCCGTCGAACGACCCGTTGTTCTCGCGGATCAGGGCCGCGGCGAGGGTGTGGCTGCGCCGGACGTTCTCGCCGATGTCGACCAGCTCGACGATCTCCAGCCCCGCCTTGACCATGTGCTCGACGTACTCGTCCGCGTCGCCGATCGGCGGGATCTGGAAGAGCTTGCGATTGGCGGCCACGATCTCGGTGCCCCGGGCGTCGAGCTCACCCTGCTGGTACGGGTTCGCCGTGACCAGCACGCCACCGGGGCGCAGGACCCGTGCCGCCTCGGCGATGGCCTTGCCCCGGTCGGACATGTGGAGGAACGACTCGATGGCGTAGGCGCGGTCGAAGTGCTCGTCCGGGTAGGGGAGTTCCATGGCGTCCGCCTGGCGGAACGTCACCTGCCGATTGCCGTCCCCCACCTGGGGGCGACGATTGGCCACCGCGGCCTGGTGGGCGCTGATGGTGACACCGGTGACGTGCACGTCACGCTCGATGGCTATGTAGGTGGCGGGCTTCCCGCTGCCGCAGCCGATGTCCAGAACCCGCAGGCCGGACCTGAGCGCGAGCCGGTCGGCGACCATGTCGGTGAGGGCGTCGGTGGCGGCCTCGACCGACGAGTCGTCGTTCTCGTCCCGCCAGTACCCCAAGTGGATGTTGCCCCCCATGACTTCGGAGAGCAGGTCGGTGGAGTTGTCGTACATGCTCCCGACATCGGCCGACGTGGGAACCTGCTGGTCGGTCATTCCTGGTGCGTCCTTCCATCCGCCCCTGCCGACGAGCCCTGGAAGGATCGCCGAGAACGGATACAGGGGCTGTCTCGCCGTTCAGTAAATATCCGGTGCGCCGGGCGCACTCGCGATGCACGGGGAGCGCACGATGGCATGCACCGGCGCACACCGACGGCGCGCGGAGCCACTGCCCTTGTGACGTGGCGAATTGTGCTCCTGGCGGGGCTCGGCGGGCGTGACGGGCTTTGACCGGCGTTGGATCGCGGCTGGAGCAGGCCGTCCACGTAGCATGTGACCATGCCCATACAGACCGTCACCCTCAGCGTTCTGATCGCCTCGCCGGGGGACACGGCCGCCGAGCGGGACGCCGTCGAGGACGTCATCCGCAGCTTCAACAGCGACCACACACTGCAGCGCAAGGTCCATCTGCTGCCGCTGCGCTGGGAACTGGGCGCCGTGCCCCGGCTCGACGGCCGCAAGGACGCCCAGACGCTCATCAACGAGCAGTTCGCGGACGCCGCCGACATCGTGGTCGCGCTGTTCAACAGCCGTCTGGGGCAGGCCACACGGCGCGCCGTCTCCGGCACGGCGGAGGAGGTCCTGCGGGCCCGTGACCGCGGCGCCCAGGTGCATGTCTTCTTCTCCGAGGCGCCTGTTCCCCGTGATCACGACCCCGCCCAGCTGGCCGCACTCAACGCGTTCCGCCTCGAACTGCAGGGGCACGGCCTCACCAGGACGTACGCCTCCGGTGACGAACTGCGGACCAGGGTCAGGACGTGCCTGGAGCACGACGCCTACCTGGCGGTCGACGCGGCCACCGCGCCCGGACCGGCCGTCGCCGCCACGGGCGATCCGCGTGCCGCGAGCGGGGCGCGTGCGCTGCTGCGCTGCACGCACCTCGCGGACACCCGGCAGATCGCGGACCTCAAGGGGCGGGTGCGCACGATGCGCCACAACCACCGGCTGCGGGTGGAGAACCTCGGCGATGTGGCTGCCGACGACGTCGCGCTGGCCATCGAGCCGGTGGGGGAGGGCAGCGCCCCCGAGTTCTTCGGCATGCTCGTGGCCGAGCGCATCCCGAGCAGGGCGTACGTCGACTTCCCCCTGGCCATGGACATGGGAGTGGCCCCGCAGGGACGCGTCACCCAGACCTGGTCCGAGAAGGGTGTCCAGCGCTCCGAGGTCCAGACGATCTCCTGGATCTGACGCCGTCGAAGCCTCCGCGCCCCCGGCGCCGGTGCACAGGCCCGCGCTCGTGCCGCCCCGCTTCCCGGTCCCGGACCCCGCGCCCCCGGTGCGCCGGTGCCATCGACTCCCCGACGCCGGACGGGCCTGGAGGCACCGATCCTCCGGGGGAGGCGCCCGGGTGAACCGAAGTCGGCACAGAAGCCACTGAACGCACTTCCCGGATACCTCTTAGGCCCCGCGGTCGGCGCGGATCACCACCAGTTCCTCGTGCCGTCGTCCCGGTGCGATCAGGCCCTGCTGCTCCAGCCAGGCGGCGCGTGAGCGCAGCACGGGGCCGAAGGGCTGCGTCCTGCGCGCGACGATCGAGGACTTGAGCCCCGCGTCGCTCAGCATCCGCAACGTCAGGGCGGGTCGCGCGATGTCGGAGTGCACCATGAGCAAGGTGCCGTCGGCGTCGAGGAGTTCGGGCGCCATGACGCACAGCACGTCCAGCAGCTGCCGTCCGTCCGGACCGGCGTCCCACGCGCCGGCCAGACTCGATCGTCCCCGCTCGTGGCCGGGACAGGGCACATAGGGCGGGTTTGCGGTGATCACATCGAAGCGCTGCCCCGTCAGGCAGGTGCGGAAGTCCCCGTGGCGGACCCGGACCGGTGCGGGGGGCCGGGCGAGCCACACGTTGCACCGGGCGGTCAGCACCGCCCGGTACGAGGTGTCGACGGCCTGGACCTCGCGTGCTCCGAGGCGCGCCGCCGTCAGCGCGATCACACCGGTCCCGGTGCACACGTCGAGCACGCGGGCACCGTTCGGCGCGGCCGCCCTCTCCAGGGCTTCCTTGAGCAGGTGGGAGTCGCCCTGAGGCCCGTAGACCCCCCGGGGTTGCATCAGCATTCGGGTACCTCGCACACGTCGTTCGCGTCAAAGGCGTGGGGCGAAGGGGGCCAGACCGACGATGAGGATGCAGCGCTCCCCCTGTCCGGGGCCCGCGCCCAGCCGCACCGGGGCGACGTAGTGGCTCACGCGGGGATCGTGGACGGCATAGGTGTCGAGCGGGTCGGCCAGGGTGAAGCGGGCGTGCACGGCCTCCGCGGGCAGCTCCCCGGGCTGCCGGCCCGCGCTCTCCGGGGTGGCGATCACGTTCTCGCCGCCGACGATGTTGTCGCACCTGATGAGGTGGGCGAAGGTGAACGTCGCCGAGGACCCGCCGTCCTGGTGGAGGCAGTCGGGTGAGGAGACGGCGATCTGATCGGCGTCCCGGACGGAGAGCTTGATCATGTGGACGCCCGCGTACACAGGTGCCCGCCGCAGTTCGTCGAGCCACAGTGCCTGCTCGATGTCGAAGCGGATGAGGTGCTCCAGCAGCCGGCTCTCGCGCAGCGCGGCCGGCACGTCCGGCAGGAGGCGCTGCATCTCCGGGTACTCCGGGTTGTGCCCGTCCTGGTAGTACTCGGTGACCGAGCCGTACTCGGGGTGGGGCAGTCCGGGGATCCAGGAGAGCTCGCCGCTCCACGGCAGGTAGGCGGCGTGCGAGTACCTGCGGAAGCGGTTGGTCGTCGGTGCGTAGGGGTCGGGCGGCAGTTCCGCGAAGGCGGACGTGATCGCCGCCAGCTCGTCGGCGAGGCTCCCGGCCGACGCGCCGTCCGCCGGGCCGAGACCGAGATCCTGCGCGCGGTAGCGCGCGAATCCCGAGCGGCGGAGCTCTGCCGCTCCGCCGACCGGCCGGTCGGTGGCCACCGGAGCCCTGTCCTGCTGCTGTATGTCGTGCATCTGCGTCCTCCAGCTCACCCCCCTGTCGTGTGAGCCCGCTCCAGCATGCTGGCACACGGCGCGTCGCGCGTCCTGGCGGAGCGGGCGGGTGAGTGACCGTGCCGAGCGGTGCCGGAGCGCACGGCAGTCCGGCGGGCGACCGGTCGCGTCCGCCCCCTCCCGCCCACCGCCTCGTCCGGCGCCGCCGCCCGCCGCCGGTCCGGGCTCGGCGCGAGCGGGCCCCCGGAGCTGCCTTGGTGTGTACCTGACGTTAGAGTGCGGTGCTCGATCATGGTGACGCACGGCGAAGGGGGAGGGCCTTGAGTCCGCAACTGAGGGAGACGGCGGGGGAGTTGGCCGGGCTTCTCTGGCGGGAGCACACGATCTACCGAGAACGCGCCGGGGGCGTCGTGATCCGGGGGGAGCACGTCCAGCGCTGGATCAGCCTCGCCCCCGCCGGAGGCCGGGACGAGATACTCGTGCGGGCGGGACGCATCCTCGAGGGCGGCACCACCGCCCCCGCCCGGTCGGAAATGATCGTTCCGCTGACGGCGGGGACGGGGGAACTGGCCGCGACCTGCCGCCGCCTGCTCGCCGAGGCCGCCGCCGACGCGGCGCCGCGCGTGGCGGGCCCGGCGGCCCGGAAGGCGGACCGGTCCGGCGGACCCGGACGCACGGGGAAGCGGCGCGGGTCCCGCAGGACGAAGCGCCCGGCCCGCGGCGGAAGGCACACCGGCCTCGCTTCCTGGGCGGTACTCGCCTGCGTGGCCGCCCTTCTCGCCCTCTACCTCCACGGTCTCGGCCTGTTCGGCGGCTGAGGCCCCGCTCAGGGGGCGTCCTGCGGATGCAGCGCGCCCCGCCAGAGGCGCGCGATCCCGCGCGCCTGCGCCGAGTCCGCCGCGTCGCAGACGACCGTGCACCGCACCGTGCCCGGCAGGCGGGTGAAGGACACGTACGCCAGAAGCCCCTCCGGCCGGTCGCAGAACATCGACGCCGCCACCAGGCGCGCGCCGAAGCACGGGGAGGGGCAGGGCATCGAGAGGCTGCTCGCGACAAGGGGCAGCGTACGCGGATCGGTCATCGCGCGGGTGGCCCAGACGCCCACACGGGCCGGCACGGACGCGAGGGCGACGCGCTCCGCGTCCCGCCTGCCGGAGCGCCGCACCGCCTCGGTCTGGCGGCGCACGTCCCTCACCGCGGCGGCGAGGTCGGCAGCGGAGCACGGCAGGGACAGCCGCGGGAGGGCCAGACGGTTGCCGGGCGTGTGCGTCTCGTGCGCCTGGCGCGTGGACATCGGCACCAGCACGGGCACGTCCGGGCAGGCGGCGCCGCCGGTCCGCCGCTCGCGCCAGGACCGCAGCGCCATGGCGAGCCCGGCCAGGGAGACGTCGTTGAGGCTCGCGCCCCACCTGGACGCCAGATCGCGCAGCCGCTGTTCGGGGACGTCCTCGTAGGTGAGCGCGGAGCGCTGCCCGGCCGCGCGGGCCGCCCGGCCCCACTGCCGGTCGGCGCGCAGGGAACGGATCAGATCGCGGCCCAGATGGACCAGGCCGGCCACACCGGGACGCAGGGCGGGATACGGCCTGGGGCCGCAGGGGCTGTCGGCGGGGGTGTCCGTGAGCAGGGCCAGGGCCCCGTGCGCCGCGCCGGCGCCGTCCTGCTGGGCGTGGTGGATCCGGTAGCCGATCCGGAAGCGGCCCGGTGCGAAGCCGGAGAGCAGCCACACGTCCCACCGGGGGTGCCCGGCGGCGGCCAGCGGATGCTGGAGAAGGTCGTCGGTGACCTGGGCGAGATCGGCGTACCCGGCGAGGTCCGTGCGGTGACGCACGTGCACCGACGGGTCGAGGCAGCGGACGCGAGGGCGCCAGCGCTGCCCGTACGGCGCGGGCGGGAGCAGGTTGAGCGCGGGGAGGTGCGCCGCCCGGCGGAGGATCCGCGTCGCCAACTCATGGGTATGCGGCGGATGTCCGGCGAAGTCGAGGAAGAAACCGGTGATCGGCTGACGGCGGTCCGATCGGTACAGCAGGCTCCGGTCCACGGCTCCGAGTCTGGGGCCGGCTGGTGTGTTCACGTACAGCTCCGCGATGAGGGGGGACGAACAGGGGCCAGCCACCTCAGCTTTGCATACTGTGTGCAGCTGCTTAGATACTCTATGTGATCAACGGTTTGGCCGAAAGAGGACTGGAGTTGCGGGACGTGTGCGAAGGCACGAGTGCGCGGCATGTACGGGTCGCGGTCATCGGGGCGGGACTCAGCGGACTGGGGGTCGCGGCCCGGCTCAGAAGCGAAGGCCTGCGGGATTTCGTGGTGTTGGAGCGGTCAGGGGGGATCGGCGGAACGTGGCGGGACAACACCTACCCCGGGTCCGCCTGTGACGTGCCCGCGCACCTGTACTCGTACTCCTTCGCGCCGCACCCCGGTTGGCCACGGGTGTTCTCGCGTCAAGAGCACATTCGAGCTTATCTGGAGGACGTGGCGGACCGTCACGGCCTGCGTCAGCACCTGAAGTTGGGCCGTGACGTGCAGCTGATGCGGTGGAACGCCGCCCGGACGCACTGGGAGATCTCCACGACACGCGGCCGGTGGACGGCGGACGTCGTGGTGTGTGCCACCGGCCCGCTGTCGGAGCCGAGCCTGCCCACCATCGCGGGACTGGAGTCCTTCCGCGGCCACGCGGTCCACTCGGCGCGCTGGGACCCCCGGATCGACCTGCGCGGCAAGCGGGTCGCCGTCATCGGAAACGGTGCCTCCGCGGTCCAGATCGTCCCGGCCATCGCTCCGATGGTGCGCGAGTTGCGGCTGTTCCAGCGCACCCCCGCCTGGGTCGTGCCGCGCCTCGACCGGCGGATCACCGGCCTCGAACAGTGGCTGCACCGGCGCGCCCCCGTCACGGCGGCCGCCCGGCGGGCCGTGGCGTGGGGCATCAGGGAGGTCATGACCCGTGCCTTCACCCGCCTGCCGGCGGGGCTGGCGCTCTTCGAGGCGATGGCGCTCGCCCACCTGAACAGGGCCGTCGAGGACCCCGAGCTGAGGGACAAGCTGACGCCCGACTACCGCATCGGTTGCAAGCGCATCCTCGTGTCCAGCACGTTCTACCCGGCGTTGACCCTTCCGCACGTCAAGGTGATCACCTCCGCGGTGGCCGAGGTGCGCGGCTCCACGCTGATCGCCTGGGACGGCACCCACACCGACGCGGACGTGATCATCTTCGGTACGGGATTCCGTGCCACCGACCCGCCGATCGCCCACCGGGTGGTGGGTGCCGGCGGTGCCACGCTCGCCGAGGCGTGGCGCGGCGGGATGCGCGCCCTGCGCGGCTCGACCGTGGCGGGGTTCCCCAACTTCCTCACGATGCTGGGGCCCAACACCGGTCTCGGCAACTCGTCCCTGGTCCTCATGATCGAGTCACAGCTGAACTACCTCATGGACTACCTCAGGGTTCTGGACGGGGCGGGGCCGGGCGCGGCGCTCGCCCCCCGTGGGGAAGCCGTGCACGCGTGGAACGCGGAGGTGGACCGGAGGCTGAGGCGGACCGTGTGGAGCACCGGGGGCTGCAGCAGCTGGTACATGGACCCCCGTGGCCGCAACACGACCCTGTGGCCGGGCTCCACGCTCGAATTCCGCCGCGCCACCCGTCGGATCGTCAGGTCGGAGTACGAACTGTGCGCACGGCCGTACTCGGACCCGGCCGGCGCTGCGCCCGCGCTTCCCGATCGCGCCGATCCGCCCCGCCCCGCGGGTGCCTCCGGCCGTGCCGGCCGCCCCGTCTGCTCCGCCTGACCTCAGGAGCAGCGCCCCTCGCTGACGTCGGCCGTGAGGTCGTACTCGGTGATGACGGTGGTCGAACCGTCCGCGCCCGGCACGGCGACCCCGCCCCCGGACGACTCCTCCTCACCGAGGGTGAGGCAGAACGGATACTCACCCGTGAGGGTGGAGATCGCGTACTTCTGCGCACCCTGGGCCTCCACGGCGAGGTCGTACGACGGCCCCTCCCCGTCGGAGTCCGCGGCGTCGCGCAGCGCGTCCCTGATCAGGCCCTCCGCGCCGCCCGCGCCGCCGATATGCGCGTCCTCCTCCAGCGATCCGGCCGCCGCCTCCACCACGGAACGCAGCTCGCTCCGGTTCCAGGACGAGTCGTCGGTGAAGTCGAGGGCCCGGAAACCCATGAACAGCAGCGCGCCGCAGACCAGGAAGGCCAGGACGCGGCCCGCTCGGCAGGCGGCGTCGGAAGGCTCGTGTGCCGCGGGGTCGCGGTACCGCCACGCCATGAGACGCCGGTACAGCCACCGCTGGTCTGCGAGCGCCAGCGCGAGGGTCACCGCCGCGAGGGCGAAGAAGACGATGATGACGCCGGTCATGGACGGTCCTCCGGGGGTGCGAGCGCGGGCAGCGGCCGAGAAGTCTACGATTTCGGCCCCGGCGCGCGACCGGCGGCCCCGGGCGGCGCCGCCCGTGCCCGCTCTGCGCGATCCCCGGGCCGGGCCGGCGCCCGGGCGGCCCGTACCCCCGGACGGGTGGCCATGGGGCACGCGACGCGGGATCCCCCGGTCGGGTGGACGTCGTCCCGGGTCCACCCCCGGGCGCGGCGCCCGTCCACGGCGCGGCCGGCGGTACCGGCCCGGCGTAACCTGGAAGTGGACTCGGGGCCCTACTCGCCCGCCGGGAGGCGGATGATCATGGCCGGACTCGTGTGCAGGAACTTCGACTCAGCCGACGAGACGCGCCCGTTCGAGGACGGCAAGGGGCAGCTCGCCCTGCTCACCACGGATCACGGGCCGGTCGGACGGGCGGTCTTCGAACCGGGCTGGCGGTGGACCGAGCACGTCGGCCCCATCGCCGGTACCGACAGCTGTCAGGCCGCCCACACCGGTTACATCGTCAGCGGCCGTATGAAGATCGTCATGAATGACGGCGAGACGGCCGAAGCGGGTCCCGGCGACTTCATCTCCGTCGCTCCCGGGCACGACGCCTGGGTGCTGGGCGACGAGAGCTGTGTCGTCCTCGACTGGGCCGGCTTCGGGGACTACGCGGTGCCGGCCGGCTCCTGAGGGGCCGCGTCCGTGCACGGGGGTGCACGGCCGTGGCGCCCTGTCCGGTGGTACCTCACGAGCCCGGGCCGGGCGGCCGGGTGAGGAAGACCGCGACCGTCACCGACGCCCGGGCAGCCGGCTGCCGAGCCGTCCGAGCACGCGCGCCAGGTGCCAGCGCTCCTCGTACATCAGCCGGCCTGCCATCGCGCCGCCGAAGACGACGAATCCGACCCCGACGAGCCACGACTGGACCACCAGCATGGTGCCCACCGGGCCGTACGCCACGGCGTTCGACGCGATCAGCGGCGAGAACACCAGACGGGAGAAGACCCGCAGCCCGATCAGCCCGGCCACGGTCATCACTGCGCCGGGGAACAGGGCGCTCCAGGCCATCCGCCCGCCGAGCAGCAACCGCTGCGACCACCAGAAGAACAGCACCGCGCCCGCCGCGGCGATCGCGCCGCGCCACAGGATCCCGATCCCCGCGCCGGCGTCGAAGGCGAGGTGCGCCGACAGCAGCAGATAGGCGATGAGCATGGTGAGCCACACGAGGTGGCGCCACATCGTGTGCCAGCGGGCGGCCGGCAGCTCCCAGACCTTCTCATAGCCCGTCTGCACCACGCCCCCGAACGTCAGACCGAACACCGCCAGCGCCGCCAGACCGAAACCGGTCGTCGATTCGAGGGCCTGGCCCGGCGGGGCGAAGAGCAGCTCCACCTCGTCCACCGACGCCGTCTCCACCCCCAGGCCGTCGGAAAGCCACTGCGCGAACCCCTGGCCGTTCGCCGGATCGGCCGCCGCCACCACGATGAGCAGCGGTACCAGCGTCAGGAACCCGAGGGCGGCGAACCCCATCGCGCGATGCATCAGCTCCAATTGGTGGCCCCGCCGCCAGCCGCGCCCGGCGGCCGAGCCGTGGAACGCGCCGTGCCACCGTCTGATCCACCGTTCCCGGCCCACGGCGCCGGAAGACTTGTCGGGCATGCACCTCGCATACCCCGGGAGGGCGTACGGGGGCACGGGCGGCGCGGGGGAGGCCCCGAATGGACGCTTCCGGCCCACCGGACCCCGGCGCCGCGCCGGCCCCCGCGCGGGGACCTGGGCACTCCCGGCCCGCCCGCCGCCGCTCCTCCGCCGCCCGCGGGACCCCTGCCGAGCGGACGGACCCCGGCGACACCGCCTCGGGCACGCCGGGGCACCCGCCCCCGGGCCCCCTTCCGTCTGACGGGTCCGTGCGCCGGTCACCGCCCGTCCCGCCCTCCGGGCGGCCTAAGCCGCCGCGTGGACACGCCTTAGCAGCCGCCTCCCGTACCGCGCAACCCCTCGGCCGCGGACGGGAGTTGATCGGAGTGTGGTGTCCATGGCCATATTCCCGCTCCGGGCCTCGCCCGTACGGTCCCGGTCCGGGGACCTTCGCCGGCCCATCGGCGGGGCCCCACGGCAGCCGCACGCCATCCAGGAGCCCCTCATGCCATCGCGCCCGTCGCCCGTCACGGCCACCTCGCGCCTGCTCACCTTCCTCATGGCCCTCCTCGCGCTCATGGCGGGGGCCGCCCCGAGCGGGGCCGCGGGTGCTTCCCCGCAGGTCGATCCGGGCACGGGCGCCCCCGCCCGGTCCACGTCCGCCGCCGTGCCTCCGCGCGTGCCCGGCGCCGCCCACCAGCGGGCGGCGCGCCTCGCCGAGCTGACGACCGCGGGGACCGTCCGGACCGGTCACACCGACCCGGCGGACTGGGCCGGTCTCACCCCCAAGGACCTCGCCGTCCCCACCGGGGTTCCCGGCATCCAGATCGACGGCTACTTCCCCGACAGCTCCACCACCAACACCAACCACGGCTGGAACCACGACGCCCAGTTCGTGATCCGGCTTCCCGACCGGTGGAACGGCGGCCTGGTCGTCTCCGGCACGCCCGGCAACCGCGAGCAGTACGCCAACGACCGGGCCATCGGCGACTGGGTCCTCGCCCGCGGGTACGCGTTCGCCACCACCGACAAGGGCAACACCGGCATCGCCTTCCACCGCGACGGCCGCGCACCGGGCGACGCCATCGCCGAGTGGAACAGCCGCCTCACCCAGCTCACCCGTGCCGCCCGCGCCGTGACCGCCCAGCGCTACCACCGCCCACCGGTGCGCACCCTGGTGACCGGCATGTCCAACGGCGGCTACCTCGTGCGCTGGCAGCTGGAGAACCATCCCGAGCTGTACGACGGCGGAGTCGACTGGGAGGGCACCCTCTGGCGCTCCGCAGGACCCAACCCGCTCACCTCGCTTCCTCTCGCCCTGCGTCACTACCCGGCCCACGCCGCCGGCGGACCGGACGCCGAGGACGCCACGGCCGCCCTCCACGCCGCCGGGTTCCCGGCGGGATCGGAATTCCTCTGGCCCTACCACCACCGGGTCTACTGGGACCTGACGCAGCGTATCTACCGGGAGGAGCTGGACCCGGACTTCGACGGCGCGGCCGAGGCGGGCACCCCGTACTGCGCCCCGGGGGCACCGGCCTGTGACGCGGACTACGCGTACGCGGCCCGGCCGAGCGGGACACACGACGCGGTGGAGCGGATCGAGCTCACGGGCCGGATCGGAAAGCCGCTGATCACGGTGCACGGCACCCTCGACGTGCTGCTGCCCATCGGCGAGGACTCCGATGTGTACGCGCGCATGGTGCGCGAGGCGGGGCGCGGCGGCCTGCACCGCTACTACCGGATCGAGGACGGCACCCACACCGACTCGCTCGTCGACGTCTTCCCCGGCCGGCTGCGCCCCCTCGTGCCCTGTCACCGCTCCGCCTTCACCGCCCTGGAGGACTGGCTGACCGACGGGCCTCGCCCGCCGGCCGGTCACACCGTCGTCAGACCGGCCGGTGCCGGCCCGGCGGAACTGCTCGACCACTGCTCCCTCACACGAAGTTGACCCCGGCGCCGCTCAGCAGGGGATCGTCCACCAACTGCCACAGCGGTACCGCGTAGTTGCCCGTCCGGTAGCGGCCCCCGAAGTGGAGCCCCAGGACCCGGTGGTCGGTCAGGTCGAAGACCGGCGAGCCGCTGTTGCCGCCGAGCGTGGAGCAGTCGTGCCGCATGACGTTCTGCTCCGCCAGCAGCTCGGTGGCGGTACCCGGCTGGAGGCGCTTGACGTTGTAGATGTCCATGAAGATCCGCCGCATCGACTCCGGTTCGTTGCGGCGGCCGTCCCACGCCGGGTAGCCGACGCAGTACACCGGGCGGCCGGGGAGGTCGGCGGGCGCGTCGCCGGCCACGGCCAGCGGCGTGGGCAGGGAGCCCGCCCCGTCGGACGGCGCGACCCGCAGCAGGGCCATGTCGACCTCGGAGTGGATGCCCAGCACCTCGGTGACCTCGAAGGCGGGCCCGCCGTTCTGTTCCACGGCGCCGTACTCCTCGGCCATGTCGAGCCGGGCGGACATGCCCTGCTGGAAGAAGTACCTCTCACCGTCTCCTCCGGCGAACTCCATGGCCACATGCCGGTTCGTCATGATGACGTCCTGGCCGACCAGGAAACCGGTGCCGATCCAGTCGAGGTTCACGTGGCCCGACACCTCGACCCGGCCGACGCGCGCGGTCGAGGCGCGGATCGACTCCCGGTGCCCGTCGAGCACCGCCCAGTCGCCCTCCTGGGACGCGAAGTCGTTGCCCCGGACGAGAATGGCCGGCCTGCCTTCGAGCAGGACGATCGCCTCCATGCCGAAGGACTCGTCATCGGTGATCTCGTCCGCACGCCCCTCGGCGAGCTTCTCCAGTCCGTCCGCGCCGGCTGCGAGGATCCGGTCGCGCTCCTGCCCGGCGAACTGCCCTATCTCCTCGGCGGGCTCCTGGTCCGGCGGGAGATCCTGGGACGACTCGGGGACTTCCCGCCCCAGTCCCGCCCGGACGCGCCGGGCGACCCCTTCCAGGTCCGAGAAGACCTGTTCGACGTCCGTCGCCACCGGTGACCCGTTCCGACGCCTCATGTCAACCTCCTCCATCGCGCTGTGCCGCCTCGATCTCCGCGTGGACACCGGGGCTGATGGCCGCCAGATGACGCATGACGGCGGTCATCTGGGTACCGACGTTCACGAAGGCCGTCGTCCTGCCCTGGAACATCACGTCCTCCACGCGCCGCGTCCCCCTGTGGAGCGCCACCACCTTCCAGTCGTCGGTGAGGACGGGCGACCCCGAGGACCCGCCCCGCGTATCGGTGAAATAGCGCAGATCGTGCTCGTCCGCCTCGTAGACGAGGTTGTTGCGCAGCGCGACCCGCTTCGGCTGTCCCCCCGGGTGCTGGATGATGTTGACGGGGACGACGTCGCCCCGGGCGACCGTGAGCGCCCTCGTCGCCAGTCTCAGCACCGGCCGGGACGGTGCGGCGGTCAGCCGGAGGACCGCGTAGTCCAGATCCGGGTCCGCCGCCACGAGTTCACCCACGGTGGCCTCCTCGGACTCGACGTCGTCCGTGTCGTAGTCGAACCTGGCACGCGCGTGCCGCGCCTGGAGAAGCAGATCGTCCTCGGCCGCGCGGGGGCGCCCGTCGCCCGTGCCGCTCCGGGCGTTGACCACGTGGTGGTTGGTGACGATGAGGTCGGGGGCGATCAGCCAGCCTGTCCCCGAGTGCGGGTAGCCGTTCGGCTGGAGCGGCGCGCCTCCTTCGTACGGCGGGACCTTGATCCGCGCGACCGCCGTACCGGCCAGCTCACCGCCCCTCAGGAACCCGAACGGGACCGTGTCGTCCCGGTGGACGATCTGCTCCTTCATCTCGGGGGTGCCGGCCCCCGAGAGCGCGTCCGGTTCCCCGCCCGCCTTCCTGGCCACGTCGTCCAGGGCACGCTGGAGCACGGCGAGCGCCGCCGCCTCGGTCGTCTCGGCCACCGCGTTGCGCAGCCAGATCTCCAGCGGTACGGAACCGTCCACGAGCCGCTCGACCCGGTTCATCTCGCCGAGGTCCGACTGCACCTGCCGGCCGGGGGCCGCGAGCAACGGCAGCGTGCCGCGGTACCTGGGCATGATCCCGTCGAACAGCAGCGGCCGGACCGACGGGTCGGCCAGCCCGCTCTCCAGCGCCGCGCCCGCCACCCGGCGCAGTTCCTCGCTCGACAGATACGCGGTCATGGCGTTCCCCGTCCGTCGCTGTCGGCCCGAGCGCCGGACCGCGCCCGTGCCCGGCCGGCGGAGCCCAGCCCCATCGCCGCCGCCACCCCGGCGACGATCAGGCCGCTCCCGTCGCGCACCGACAGCAGCCGCCGCGCCAGCTGGTCGAGGTTGCCCTGCTCGCGCGCCAGCCGCAGGATCTCGGTGATGCTGGACGGCGCCGTACCGCCCCGGGGCGGCACGGCGGCGTCACCCAGCAGCGGCATCAGCACCGGCATCAGACCGGGCTCCCCCCGCACCGCGCGGCGGATCGCCGAGCCGAGGATGTCGGGAACCTCCTCGTCGTCGGGCAGGCCCACCAGATCGAGGACGTGATCGAGCGCGTGGGAGTCCATCGTGTAGATCTGCGACGCGACCGCTCGTACGAGTACGGGCTGGTCGGCCAGGACGGCGTCGGGCAGCCGCCGCAGCCGCTGGGCGAGCCGGCCGTCGGCGTCGTCGTCCCCGTCGCCGCCGGCCGCCAGCCGGGTCCTGGCCAGCAGGGCCCCCATGGCCTCCAGCTCCTGACCGAGCCCCACCGCGATGTCCTCGGCCACGCGCAGATCGCGATCGGCGCTCTCCCGGTCGCCCGCCTCCTCCGCCAGCCGGGCGGAGAGGAGCAGCAGTTCCAGCCGGCGTTCCCCGCACCCGGCGGCCTCCACGCCGCTGAGAGCCTTCGACACCGTCTCACGGGCCTGGTCGGGCCGCCCCAACCGGTTCAGTGTCTCCGCCAGCAGCGCGTGCAGGGGGCTGCACGGCGTCCAGGGCCGGCGCTCGCCCAGTTTGATGACCGCGTTCTGGGTGTGACCCTGGGCGAGCAGGTCCTCGACCACCTGGGCGGCGATCCGCTCCCAGTCCTCCTGATCGGCCCCCGCCATCACCCGGTCCTGGGCGCCGAGCCCGAGCTTCGCCGTCAGCAGACCGGCCGCCCTGGGCCCCATGTCCTCCTGCGCCCCGGTGAGGAACAGCTCGACCCCCGGCAGCCACCGCTCCTCCACCGCACGTGGGTTCTCGTCGAGCCGCAGCCGGTGGTAGATCTCCTCGGCACGCGCCTCCACCCCCTCCCGGGCGGCGTAGTAGGCGATCGCGCGCTGCTCCACGTCGCGGGTCAGGGCGTTGCGGTCGGTGCCCGTGAGCCGCAGCATGATGGCCCGGACGTCCGGCCGGTGCCGCAGCGCCTCGGCACCGGCCGGCTCGACCAGGTCGAGCCGGGAGAGCTCGTGGAACAACGTCCGGGCGTCGTCCATGGTCTCCACCCGCAGCCCGCAGGGCTCGGCCAGGACGTCCTTGATGATCTCCGGGGTGATGACGCGCAGCACGAGCCCCGGATGGGCCAGGCGGCGCACCTCCTCGTGGGCGATGTGATTGAGGATCCGGTCGTACAGGATGCCCTGGACCAGCATCTGGTCCACGCGGTGGAAGAAGTGCCGCCGCCGGGCGGGCAGGCTGCTGATCAGGTCGCCCATCCGGTCGGTGTCGCCGCCGGCGAGGGCGGCCGCGCGGGCCGCGAGCTTCAGGCTGAGCGGGTGTCCGCCGACCCGGTCCGCCAGCGCCCGCGCCACGCCGTGATCCGTGACCCCGCACGCCTCCAGCAGACCGACGGCCGCCTCCGGGTCGAGGTCGCGCAGTTCCATGCCCAGCGGTGCCATGGTCTGCGAGGGGTGCCCGACCGGTGCCCGCCCGGAGACCACCAGGCGCATCGGCGGGTATATCGCCTGCCAGGTGTTGATGATGGCCCAGATCCGGCCGAGCACCGGCGACCCGCGGTACTGCGCCGCCTCGAACGAGTCCAGGGCCAGCAGGAACGGCGGATCCTGCTGGCCCGCCCCGGCCAGCGCCCGTACCAGGACGTCCGCGATCCTGCGGATGAGGCCGGTCTCCCGCTCGGTGGCCGCCCGCTGGAACTCCTGCGACGAACTGCGCCCCAGGACGGCCCGGGTGGTGGCGAGCCGGTGCAGCTGGGTCACCCGTTCCTGCCCCTCGCGCTGGCTGCCCGCGGCCTGCTGACCCTCGTCGCCGAGCGCGTCGAACTCCGCACGGTGCGAGGGGTACTGGACGCCCAGCTGACGGGCCACCTCCACGATGAGCGTGATCGGTTCGTGCACGGAGAGCGTGGGGCGCTCGAAGTCGATGTAGGCGAACGGGAACCCGGGTGTGGAGTGCTGGGCGCTGTCGAGGATGAACTTGGCCAGCAGGGTGCTCTTTCCCATCCCGCCCGGACCGTAGATGATCAGCGGCGCACCCGGCGAGCGCCGCCCGCCCGGGTCGACGGTGTGCTCTGCCCGGAGGCCCGCGGCGGTTCCCGCCGGCAGTCCGAGGAGGGAGCGCAGCTCGCCGAGTTCCCGGGTGCGCCCCGTGAACGACTCCTGAACGAGACGTTCGAGGGGTTCCAGCAGCCTCGCCCGCTCCAGGGTGTGCTGGAGCTCCTCCAGGTCGGGAAGTCCCGTCATGCCCGGCACGTGGGTGAGCCACAGCACCGCCTGGAGGCTGTCGGCCAGCTCGTCGGCGCTCTGTGCCCGGGCGGGCCGCGCCTTGCCGGACAGGTAGGCCAGGCAGCTCTGCTCGGGCCCCGGTTCGTCCGGGAGCTGGTCGACGTTGCACTCCAGGGCGCGCCGGGCGGCCTGCGGATCCGCCAGCCCCCGCAGGGCCGCCTCGCGTACGTCGGTCTTGAGCGACCACAGGGCGGCGCCCTCCACCCCGCCGCTCGTGCAGTCGTCGAGCAGTTCGAGTACGGCGTTCCCGTTCGGCCGGGCCTCGCCCGGCAGCCGGAGGGTCTGGGGGTCGAAGCGGGTGAGCAGACAGGCCGCCTCCCGGTAGGCGCGGCGGGCGTCGGACACGGCGGGCGTGTGCTCCTCCGCGCCGTGCAGCTCCCGGCGGAGCCGGGCGGCGAAGACCTCCCGCAGATCAGAGGGACCGGTAGACACGGATCGCCCCCTCCGTCGCCGTGCAGACCTTCCGCATGTAGCTCTCACCGCTGTCCTCGCCGGCGCTCGCGGCGCGCAGCACCTCCTCGACGGCCACCTCGACCAGGTCGGCGATGGCGGCCTCCGTCGCCTCGCCCGCGTCGGCGAGGGCGGCGGGAGGCGATTCGTGGAAGTACTGGTCGAAGAAGCACCGCAGATCGGCGGCCTCGGCGACCCGGGCCGTGTCCCGGCACAGGCTCCCCCGCACGTCGTAGGGGAGTTGCCGCATCGCCGGCCCGTATCCGAGCAGAACCAGCCGGGGCACCTGGTCGCCGCGCACGGAGGCGTGTTCGTAGATGGCCAGGGAGAGCTTGCCGATGAAGTCCCACACGTCGGAGCTGGGGTCCAGCTTGTCGCACTCGTCGAAGACGATCCAGAAGCGGTCGTCCGCGGCGGTGGCGCGCCCGACGATCCAGTGGACGGCGTCGTCGATCGACGGCAGCAGGTCGTTGAGCTCCGTGGGGTTGAGCGGGGACACCCCGGCGTGCGGATCGGCGACGAACTCGGCCAGCCGCCGCAGCACCCTGACCGCGGTCGACGTCCGGGTCAGCGTCACCCGTGCCGGCCTGAAGCCGCTGTGCTGCCCGATGTGGCGGATGAGGTTGTACGTGTAGGACCTGCCGCTGCCCGGCGCCCCGTCGACCAGCAGGACCCACTTCTCGGGGTCCTCGACGAAACCGCGCAGCGTCTCGCGCAGGCTTTGCCGGTCGATGAAGACCTCGGTGCCGTTCTTCAGTACGCAGGTACGGAAGTTGTCCCGGGACAGATGGATGTGCTGGTCCTCGCGGAGGCGTTCGAGGAACTCATGGGCCTTGGCGACCTCGGGCCGGACGGACAGCCGGTCGTTGGACGCGATGACCTCGACGAGGCGGAGCTGGCGCTCGATCGTTCTACGTGAAGCTTGAACGAGTGCACGGGCGTTCTCCGAGCTCACCGCCGTCAACGGGAGTGCGGAGACGAACTCGGGCGGGAATTCGGCTGCGAGCTGGGTGTGCGGGTCGGTGGTGTCGAGAAGGTACTCGCGGACCCACCGGGTCACGAGGTCCCATTCCGGTTCTTTCAGAGGCATGCCACACCTCTTCGTGTGCCCCCGTCGGGGCAGCGTTCGTCTGTTGCCCCACTTGTCATGCTTCCACCCGGTTCAGGCTCGTGCAAGGCGGTCCATGAGCTCCCGGCAGGCATCGCTGACCTGTGGATTCATCAAGTACTGCGAGATGCCGTGGTGCGTCCTGCTGGTGTTCGCCACCAGCAGGTCCGTGACGCGGTCGGCCGGGGCGTACTCGGGACGCAGGGTGTGGTCGAGCGCCACCAGGTCCCGTACGTCCGAGACGTTGCGCCAGGCGCGCACGCCGGGCGGCACCGCCGGCGGCCGGGCCAGGTGGTCCTGCACCTCCGTGATGGCCAGCGGGGAGCCGACGGTGACGAACAGCTCCACGTCACGCTCCAGTTCCCGCAGGACCTCGTACGCCACGATGGAGCCGAGGCTGTGGCCCACCACAATGAGGGAAGCGCCCCGCGCCTCCTCGATCTCCGCCGTGACCAGGTCCCGGATCGGCTGCCCCGCCCCGGTGAAGAAGTACGCGTGGACGTCCTTGAAGGTGTGTCTGACGAGGGCCCTGAACAGCGCCTTGCGGGCCACCGGGGGCAGCGGCAGGACCTCCGGCAGGGGCTCCGTCGCGAAGTCCCCGTCCGCCGGCCCGTGGCCCGCGGTCCCGTCCCGCCCGTTCCGTGTCCCGCCGCCGGTCCGGGGACCGCCACCGGTCCCCGTGTCGACCCCGGTCCCGGCTTCGCTCTCGGCCAGCAGGTCGCCGAAGTACGTCATCTCGCTCAGCCAGTCGCCGAGCGGGTCGTCCGGTCCGCCGGCCCCGGGCAGCTCCTGGCCGATGCCCCCCGACGCGTACGGCGTCTCGCCGAGGGTGCGCGCCACGAACTCCTGAGGCGGTTCGACGTCCTGGGGGAGCGGCTGCGGCGTCTCGGCGAGGCCGTCGAACGCGTCGGCACCGCCGTCGAGCGGGTCGACGGCGCGGTCCGGCAGGGGAGACGGATGGCGCAACGGGGCCCAGTACGCCATGCGGGTCGTCCCGCCCATGTCGCCGCCGAACAGGGCCAGGTCCCACTGCCGCTTGAGCAGCTCCCGGCGGATCTTGTTCCCGTTGCCGTGGACGTAGATCACCCTGGGTCCCATGGTGCCTCCCGCCGGCGCGAGAGCGCCGGTCACGCTCAGTATCGGTCGCGCGTGGCGCGGCCGCCATCCGGTGCCGGCCGGCGCCCGCGTCCGCCGGTCGGCCGCTCGGAACGGTGCCGGCCGGCACCCGGGACGGTCAGCTGCTCAGAACGGTGTCGGCGGGGGACTCCAGTCGCCTCCAGCGTGCCTCGGGCGCCCGGGCGGCGGGCATCAGATCCGCGTCCGGCAGCGGCCCGAGGTCGAGCGCCGTCAGCTCGGCGATGTCCGACACCGGGACCTGGAAGGTCCGGAAGGCGCCCAGTGGCGGCGGCTCTCCGGGCTTCGCGCCGGCGAAGGCCCGCTCGGCCTCCCGGGTGAGGTCGGGACTCTGGTCCAGGATGTACGCGGTAGAGGCGAGGGACCCGTTCTGGGCGAACGCCGCCACCTTCCAGAAGCGCAACGGCACCTGCACACCGCGGTACGGGGGGTCCGAGTCGTGCAGGACAGGTCCGGTCATCACCACCAGCTTGCGGTCGAACTGCGCGGCGTGGTCCAGCAGGTAGTTCTCCAGTCCCTGCCACACCTCCTTGCCCTGGTTGAACACATCCGCCTGCGGAGCCGAATTGGTGTAGTGGAACGTGTCGTCGTTGGCCCGGACCGCCTCGGGCCGCTCGCCCCACACCGGATCGAGGCGGCGGACCAGATGGCCCCGGTCCAGTGTGTTGTTCCGGTACAGCTCGTTCCCGGCCTGCTGGTCCTCCGGGAGCCGGGGGTCGAAACGCCAGTTGTCGTCGCGCGGCACGTCCTCCAGCAGCTGCCGGCCGTCGATGCAGACGGCGGTGGCGGCGGCCAGTCGCCGGTCGGGTCTGAGGACCACGGTGAAGTGGGTGTAGGGCAGGGTCACCGTCTGGACCTGGGGATCGACCGGCTTCGGAAGCGGCACCTCGTGCCCGAGGAAGCTCTCGTCGTACCCGTCGCGACCGCTCAGTGAGGCGCGGGAGGTGGCGGTGTCCGCTCCACCTGTCGGCGAAGAATCGGGTGAAATCATGACATTCTAGGTTCCCGTCGCGTGGCTCGTTCAGCGACACGGGCGCCTATGCCACCCGTTTGCCACCCGTTCGGTCGTGCGGGTGGCGGGGCGCCCGGACTTCCCGGCGGCAGGCCCGTTCAGGCGGTTGCGGGGGCGGCCGGATTCGGTGTGCGCAAGGCCGTGGAAGGCATCGGGACGACTAGGACGCCCCATGAGAGGAGTTCCCATGGCCACCGGCCTTTCCCTTCATATCGGACTCAACAAGGTCGATCCGAAGAAGTACGGCGGCTGGGACGGAGAGCTCGTCGCCTGCGAGAACGACGCCCATGACATGGCGCGGATCGCCCGCGCCGCCGGCTTCTCCGACACGACCCTGCTCACCGCCGACGGCACCGTGGAGAACGTCACCGGCGAGCTGCGCAAGGCCGCCGAGAGGCTGACCAGGGGTGACATCCTGCTCTTCAGCTACTCGGGCCACGGCGGCCAGGTGCCCAACAGGGTCGGTCCGGACAGCGAACCGGACGACATGGACGAGACGCTCGTTCTCTTCGACCGCGAGTTCCTCGACGACGAGCTGTACCGCGAGTTCGCCCGCTTCGCCGACGGTGTGCGGATCCTCGCCTTCCTCGACAGCTGCCACAGCGGAAGCGCCATCGAGGTGCGGGACCTGCTGAATCCCGAGGCCATGCGGGAGCAGTTCCAGACGGACGACCCGGACGAGATCGAGAACAAGGCGCGACTCATGCCGGTCGACAGGCAGCGGGAGATCTACGAGCGGGACAAGGACTTCTTCCAGCGGCTCCAGCGGGAACTCGCCGACGGCGGCGACCACGCCCGGGCGAACGCCGTGCTGATCTCCGCCTGCCAGGACAACCAGCTCGCCTCCGACGGTCCCGTCAACGGCAAGTTCACCGGCACCCTCATCGAGGTGTGGGGGGACGGAGCCTTTCAGGGCCCGTATCGGGCGTTCCACCGGGACATCCTGCGGCGCATGCCGCCCACCCAGAGTCCGAACCTCCATCTCGCGGGGCAGCCGCAGGAGGAGTTCCTCGAACAGCGTCCCTTCACGGTCTGAGCCGGCCGGGCCCGGCACTGCGGGCGCGCACGCCGGTCCTGCCGCCGGTCCTTCCGTCGGCCCGTGCGGCGGCCGTGGGCCCTTCGCCGGTGCTCGCCCGGGGTCGTGTCAGTCCGCCGCATGCGCCGGTGTCCGGCTCCGGCCGCCGGGGTGGCGGTGGCGCCAGAACCAGAAGACGCCGCTGGACACCAGTGCCCAGCCGGCCAGAACGGCGAACGGGAAGACATGCTGGTGTCCGCCGAAGTACACCGCCGTGTGCTGGGCGTTGACCGAGGCGCCGGGCGGCAGCCAGCGGCCGATGTGGCCCAGTGCGGACGGCAGCAGCGGCCAGGAGACCGCCCCGCCCGATGACGGGTTGCCCAGCAGCACCATCAACCCCCAGGTGGGCAGCATGGCCCAGCGCCCGATGAGGGTGTTGAACATGGTGAAGACCATGCCCGAGGCGAACATGGTCAGGGCCAGGATCAGCCATGACTCCACGAAGGGCAGATCGAGGGCGTTCAGCAGCCAGTCGACGGTCGCGGCGATCGCGAACCCGCCGAGCAGCGCGTACGCCACCGTGAAGCCGATGCGCTCGGCGGGCTGGAGCGCCCGTGCGTGCACGCTCAGCTGGATGGCACCGACGAAGCCGATGATCACCGCGGCGAGCGAGATGTAGAAGAGGGCGAGGCCCCGAGGGTCCCCCGGCTGCAGCCGTTTGATGTCCCGTACCTCGACCGGTACCCCGGTCGCCCCGCTCACCCGCGCCGCCGACTCGGCGAGCACCTGGGCGACCGACGCGCCGGCCGCACTCGCCACGTCCAGTTCTACCGAGCCCTGCCGCACGGTGATGATCGCGAAGATCCGCTGCACCTCCACCGCGTCGCGCGCCTGCGCGTCGGTGGCGAACGGCCGCAGTTCCAGCGACGCGTGGAGGGCCTTCTCCATCCCCGTGATGAATGCGCGGCCCTCTTCCGTCCCGGCGGAGCCGACCACCGCGGTGGGAATGTGCCGAGGGGTCGGGTTGGCCATGGTGTACGTGTACGAACCGGCGAACAGCGCGGCGGCGGCGGCCAGGATCAGGACGAGGACGCAGGCGGGGAGGAAGGGGGACCGCTTGAACGCCGCCCAGCGGTCCGCCCCCGTGGGCGGCCGGCCGTGGGCCCCGTGTCCGGAGCCACCGGGCGCGTCCGAAGGCCCGGATGCGCCGGGCTGCACGGGTTCACGGGTGTTCTGGGACACGTCGGGTGTATCAGGCCTGTCGGACATGGCGTCAGGCTAAAGCACGCATACCAGGCGAAAGGCTTCGGCTCTCCTGTCCTCGGCCATGCGTTCCGGTGTCTCCCCGGAACGACCGCACCGGGATCACAACCGGTACGACTTCGTCCTTCGGTGTTCACGCGGTACTTTCGGGTACGGCCGAAGAGGGCCCATCCCACAGAGGTGAGCATGGCGGTGCAGTACAACAGCGGGGGCGGGGAGGCAGGCGCGCCCCACCGTGCCGCCCTCGCGGTCCGGCGGATCGAGGACCGGCCGGGCGTGCACGTGTCCGGCGAGGTGTGCCTGAGCACGCAGACGGAGTGGCAGCAGACGCTGGACCGTCTGACCACGAGCGATGAGGACGTACACATGGATTTGTCGCGACTGACTTTTGTCGATGTCGCGGGAGCGAGTTCGCTGGCCCGTGCGGCGCAGCGACTGCCCATGGGGCGGCGGATCGTGGTCAGCAACCCGCCCGCCTCCCTCGTCCGGTCGCTCGACCTGTTCTGGCCGGACCTCTGCGGGATCGAGGTCGCGAAGTGACCGGCGTCGCGGCGCAGGCCGAGCCGTTCGTGCACCCGGCCCTCTTCTACGCGGACGAAGCCGCGTACCTGTCCGGCACCGTCCCGTTCCTGGAGGCCGGGCTCGCCAAGGACGAGCCGGTGGCCGTCGCCGTTCCCGCCGCCAACCTCGCGTTGCTCCGCGACGCCCTGGGGCGCGACGCCGAACGGGTCGGCCTGATCGACATGGAGCAGGCGGGCCGCAACCCCGGACGGATCATCCCCCGGGTCCTGCGGGCCTTCGCGGACGCCCACCCCGGCCGCCATGTGCGGATCATCGGCGAGCCGATCTGGCAGAGCCGCAGCGCCGAGGAGTACCCGGCCTGCGTGCAGCACGAGGCCCTGATCAACCATGCCTTCACCGGCCGGACGGTCACGATCCTGTGCCCCTACGACACCTCCCGGCTGGACGAGCGGGTGCTCACCGACGCGCGCGCCACCCACCCGGTGCTCATCGAGGGCGGCGTCGAGCTCCCCAGTCAGATGTACGCGCCCGACCGGGTGGTCGCCGACTACAACCTGCCGCTCGCCGTGCCGCGGGATGTCGACGGGCTGGACTTCGACGCCGATCTGCTGCCCGAGGCGCGCAGGTACGCCACTCGCCGGGCCCTCGCGCTGGGGCTGCCCGGCAACCGTCACGACGACTTCGCCCTGGCGGTCGCCGAGCTGACCACCAACAGCGTGGTCCACGGTGGCGGCAGCGGGACGGTGCGCGTCTGGGTGGAGGGCGGCCATCTGGTGTGCGAGGTGCGGGACCGGGGTCTGCTGGACGATCCGATGGCGGGCCGCCGTCCCGCCGCGCCCGGTCAGATCGGTGGTCGCGGCCTGCTCCTGGTCCACTACCTCAGCGACCTGGTACGCCTCCACTCCGGGAGCGAGGGCACCACCGTCCGCTCCTACTTCCGATGCCCGTGACCAGGGGCTGACCTGCGGGGCCCTGCCCGGGAAAGCGCGTCCGCGGGCAGGGCGCCCCGGAGGACTCAGGTGTAGGGATTCGTCCGGATAGGTGTGTAGTGACCCGGTATGGGCACGCGTGGTAGCGCGATGCTTTGCTGGGAGGTGGCATGGGCATGCAAGAGCAACCCGATCGGTACGAGCTGGTCTTCGTCCACGGAAGCCCGTCGGCGGCAGTGCTGCACGGAGAGGACGTCGTGGCGGTCCACCGCACCGACCGCAAGGGCCCAGGAGGGCACCCGGTGTACTCGGACGACACCGGGATCGTCCTCGCCGAGATCAGCGACCGGGGCGAGGTGCGGATGCTCGCCAGTGGCGGGCACCAGAACCTGCCGACCACCGTCGAGGCCCGCCCCGCCCGCCCGGCCTGAAGGGCGCCGCGCCCGTCCGAAGGCGCCGCGCGCTCGACGGCGGGGGCGGCGGCCCGGCCCGGGGAACGTGGCCGGCCGCGTCCACCGGACGCCCGGCCCGGGTCGGGCCGCTCACGCACGTCCCGGCCCGGACGGGGCGGCCTCCTTCGTTCCCCCGTACCACCGGCGCCCGAACCGCGGAAGGGCCCGGTATGCCACGGGCCGCCGAACGGGCCTGCCGGGCGGACAGTCGTGCGGCCGGATGGCCCGGGGGCGCGCCGGCAGCCCGGGCGAAGCTCACTTCGATCTGCTTCGGTCCGCTTCGGCCTGCTCGCCGGTCGTGGCCCCGGTGGCCGCTCCCACGCCGAGGCCGGCGCCGCGCGCCGGCGCCGGACGCGGACGAGGGCCGTCCGGTCAGTACGCCGGTGGCGGTGTGCCCGGCTCCGCCGGCGGCTCGGTCGCCGGCCCCGGGGCGGTCGAGGCTCCCGGTTCCGAGTACTCGTCCGGCGGGGCCGGCTCGGAGACCGACCCCGTGGTCTGCGAACGGGTGGCGGTGGTGGGGGAGGGTTCCGCGGGTGTGGACTGCGTGTACGCCGGCGCCGAGTAGGTGGATTCCGGGCGCTCGGACCGTGGCGGCGTCCGCCCGGGCGGTTCCGGTGAGGAGGTCTCGCCGGTGGGGTGGGCGGGGGGCTCGGGCGTGGAGGTCCGGGGGGCCGGCGGCGAGGAAGGCTCCGACGGCGGGCGCTCGGGGCGGGAGGTCCGCGTCGTCGGGGTCTCCCGCGACGGCGACTGCCCGGACGGCGGAGCGGGACTCGTCACGCCGGACGGGTAGGCGGGGCTCCTCACGTCCGACGGGACCGGCGACGACGGTCCGGTCGGCAGCTCCGTGACCGACGGCGTCGCCGGTCTCGGCGGCGGCTTCGTCTCCTTGTCGCGCTTGCCCGTGTGATCGCCGTGCTCACGGGCGATCCACTCGTCCTTCTCGGTGTCGAAGAGGACGAACACCTTGACGGGCCTGGGCGCCGGTGTGACGACCACGGTCTTCGACGGCTGGTAGCCGGGCCACGGTTCGCCCCGGGGGCGCGGAGCGGTCCGCTGGGCCACCGGCTCGGTCAGCGGATTGCCGCAGGCGCACCGGACCCTGGGCACCCCCCGGCCGTCGATGAGGACGGCGGTTCCCCGCTGGAGCACCGCCTGGTACTCGGTCGCCCGGCCGTCCCGGAAGCCGTGGTTGGTCACCCGGGTGTCCAGCAGCAGGTTCACCGGAGTCAGGCTCCGGAGATGCTCGGGGACGCCGGCCGGTTCGATGCCGAGCACGGAGGCGAACGAGCTGTTCTTGGCGGCGTCGGCGCTCAGGTACGCGATCTGCCGCTCGACGTCGCAGCTCGCGACCTTTTTCGTGCCGCCGTACAGGCCCTGCGCCGAACCCGCGTAGTTGTGCAGCTGGTTGGGCCCGGTCGGCTGCTCGGTCGGGGTGGGGTGGGTCGGGGGCGGCCGGGAGACCGGGGTCTCACGGGCCGTGGAATCCGTGTAGGGGTCGGGTCCGGTGGCGGACGCGTTCTGGAGGAACAGCTCACCGCCCGTCGCCTCGTCTCCGCCCCCGTTGCCGCCGGTCCGGGACAGGACGACGGACAGCACCACCGCCGCCACCAGGACGCAGGCGACGGCCGCGATCGCCGGGACGGAGCGCCACCACGGGCGGCCCCCGCCGCCGCCGTGGTCGCCGCTCCCGCCACCGCCGGTGGAGCCGCCTCCACCGGAGCCGCCTGCGCCTCCCCGGCCGCCCGGCAGCGTGGGAGGGGCCGGTGGGCCGGTCGCCCGGGGGCGTGTCGGGGGACCCGAGAGGGGCCCCGAGGGAGGGCCGATGGGGCGATCGGAGGGAGGTTGGGAAGTCACGGTTTCCCCTTTCTTCCGTTCCGCGCCCATTGTGTGCTCCGGTGTGGTACCTCCCGCAAGCCGAAAGCGGGCCCGGCGGGAACCGCCTCTCTTCCGGCAGGCGGGCCGTCCGCCGCCCGCTTACCGTGGGCAGAGTGAGTCGTCAGGGATCCACTGCTCGAAGCGGCGCCCTACGCGTCGTCCACGACTGGCGCGACGCCCTTGTCGCCGTCGCCGCCGGGCTGGTGGCGATGGCCGTCACGGCCGCGCTCGGGCTGTGGGCGGCCGGCGCCGCGCAGCTGCCCGACGGCGCGTTCCCGCGTGTCGTCGCGGCCGTCGTGGTGATGGCCGCCGGTGGCACGGTGGAACTCTTCGGGAACGCCGGGGCCTTGGCCGACACGGATGCCGAACTGGCCGCCATGCCCCTGTCCGTGACCCTGGCCGGAGCACTGGCGATCGGCATCTGCTTCCTCCGGCCGCTGCGCCACCGCGCCGTCGCCGGTACGGGAGAACTGCTCGGCCGGGTGGCCCGTACGACCGTGCTGTGGCTCGCGGCCCTCGCCGCGGTCACCGCCCTCGCGCGGCAGCACTTCCCGATCGTCACGGACACGCCGGCCGACCTCATCGGTGAACTGCTCGACGCCACGCCCACCGTCGGCTTCGGCGCGGACCTCGGGCCCACACTCCTGTTCGGGCTGCTGTGGGTGCTGGGCGTCCTGCTGGCGGCCCTGCTGGTGTCCCGTCGGGCCCCCCTTCCATCCCGGCTGCTCCACTGGCAGCAACCGGTCCGCCCGGCCGCCTTCGCGATGCTCCTGCTGCTCCTCGCGTACGTCGTGATCGGCCTCGTCGCCGGGCTGGTCGTGGCCGCCACCCGGGGCCATCCCGACCGGACGTTCGCCGTGCTGCTGCTGGGGCTGCCCAACATCGCCTGGCTCGCCCTCGGTGTGGGCATCGGCGGCTCCTGGGAGGGCAAGGTCGAGGAGCCCTTCGGGCTGCCCCTGCCCCAGGTCCTGGACTCCGTACTGCGCGGGCAGCGGAACTCCACCGTCGACGTTCGCTCGCTGGCCGCGTACGACGAGCGCGCCTGGTGGCTGGTGCCCATCGCGGCCGGGCTGGTGCTGGCGGCCGCCTTCGTCATGGCGGTGCGCTCACCCGCCGGGGTGCGGCTGTGGCGGCACGCGATGCACGGGGGCATCGCCTTCGCGCTCACCATGCTCGCGATCTGCCCGGTGACCCGCGTCCACGCACGCTACGGCCTGTCGCTGCTGGGCATCGGCGACATCGAGGAGTTCGGCGGTGAGGTGGTGCTGAAGCCGCACCTGTGGACCATCGTGGCCCTCGCTCTTCTGTGGGGCCTGGTGGCCGGCCTCCTCGGCGGACTGCTCGCCTCGCGCGTCCGCCGCCGGGGCGAGGTCGACGCCGACGGGCGGGAGCCGGGCGGGACCGGTATGCGGACGGCCGAGGTGCCGGGCGCCGGCCGGCCGGGGAACGGCGTGACGCCGCGCCGACGCCCCGGCCCCCGGTCCACCGGACGGACCGGCTGACGCGCCGCACGCACCGCACCCATCCCACGGCGGGGGACCGGGGGCGGTCCCCGGGGCGCTGGGCGCTCACGCTCGCCGGCCACCCGGACGGCTGCCGGAGGATCACAGGCCGCCGGGAAACGCCGGTCGTGCCCAGGGCGGCGGATCGGGTGGCGGTCCGGCGGACGTCGGGACCTGCGGACGGGACCTGGACGCACCGCCGCCGTCCGGGGCGGACATCGCCGCCGCGCGCAGGTCCGCCACGAACCCGAGACAGGTGTCGTACCGCTCCTGGGGGGACTTGGCGAGCGCCTTCGCCAGCACGGCGTCGACGGCCTCGGGGAGCTCGGGCCGATCGGCGGTGAGCGGGGGCGGTGGCGCGAACTGGTGCGCGTAGAGCAGTGCCACCTCGTCCTCCCGGCGGTAGGGCGGCGCTCCCGCCAGCATCTCGAAGACGACACACGCGAGGCTGTAGAGGTCGCACCGGCCGTCGACCGGCTGCCCCAGGAACTGCTCCGGAGCCATGTAGCCGAGTGTCCCCACGTACCCGTCCACGCTGGTGAAGACCTTGCTGGAGAGCGACTTCTTCATCAGCCCGAAGTCCGTGAGATACACCTGCTCGGGATGGTCGGTGTCCGTCCCCTCGGCGACCAGGATGTTGCTCGGTTTGACGTCCCGGTGCACCAGGTCGAGCGCGTGGGCCGCGTCCAGGGCGGACGCCACCTGGACGGCGATCCGTCCGGCCTGCTCCACCGGCAGCGCTCCCTCACGCTCCAGCAGGGCGCCCAGGTCCGATCCGCGGACCAGCCGCATCGCGATGTACAGCACGCCCTCCACCTCGTCCGCCTCGTACACGGGCACGATGTGCGGGTGGTCGATGGCCGCGGCCACCCGTGACTCATGGGCGAACCGCTTGCGGAAGGTGTCGTCGCGGGCCAGGTCCGGGGCCAGGAGCTTCAGCGCCACGTCCCGCTCCAGGCGCAGGTCCCACGCGCGGTACACGACCGCCATGCCACCGCGACCGATCTCGCCCCTGATCTCGTAGTGCGCGATGCGCTGGCCGATCGGTCCGGACGGCCTGCCGAAGGGGAGACCGGCCGCGCCGGTGACATCGCTCATCAGATCTCACCCGTCCGTCGAGTAGTAGCGGGGACCGCCGTCGTCCCGCTCGGCCACCCGGGCGCCCTCCGGGGGCGCGTCGGGCCCCTCGGCGCCCGTGATCCGGTCGGTTTCGTACCCGGCCACCCCGGGAGGCCCGGACGCCGCAGCGGCCGGGACGGGGGGCGGGGACGCGGACCGCCTGGAGCCGGACACGGCGGCCGGGACGTCGGAGGACGCCGCGAACGGGCCGAGCCGGGTGCCGTCGCAGTACACCCACCGCTCCTGCTCCGCGTCGTACAGCCACATCGCCTCGCCGTCCACCACGATGCCCACCCGCAGACCCCGGGTCCGGCGCAGGAAGCCCTCGCCGTCCAGCGTCCCCGCCGCCATCTCCTCGGCGACCCGCCGGTACCGGGTCACGGACTCCTCCGCCCGGGCCAGCAGCGGCCGCGGGTCGGCGGTCCGGCCCACGGGCTGCCCCGCGACCGGGGGATCGTGGGGCACGGAGATCAGCAGGCGTCCGTCGACCCAGGCGGACCAGCCGTTGGAGCAGACGACCCGCCCCCAGTCGCCCACCCGCTCCACCAGCTGCACGGGCAGGAAGGGGTCCAGCGGCTCGGTGGGACGCGAGGGATCGGGCAGTTCCCAGGAGGGCAGGCCGTCGCGCGGGACGACGTGCGTCGGCCGGAAGTCCGTCCCCGGATCGAAGGGTGCGGCGGAAGTGATTGGAATGCCCATGTGCCCTGCCTACTTTCGCATGATCACTGGTTCGTGCCGGCGGAGCAGCCTGGCGACCACGAGACCGAGGACGAGACAGAGCACCACCATCATCCCCATGTCGAGCAGCCATGCCTCCACGGTGTGCGCGAACAGCGGATCGGCCGTCCTCCCGCCCGGCGCGATCCTCCCGATGTCGATGGTCGCCCCCATCGCGCCGAACGCCCACCGCGAGGGGACGAGCCACGCCAGCTGCTCGACGACCGGCGCGCCCCGGATCTCCAGCAGTCCTCCGCAGAACACCACCTGGATGATGGCGAGGAGCACCAGAAGGGGCATGGTGACCTCCTCCTTGCGCACCAGGGCGGAGACGAGCAGGCCGAGCATCGTCGCGGTGAACGACAGCAGCGCGACGGCCAGCGTGATCTCGACGAGCGGAGGGAGCAGCACCCCTCTTCCGCCGGGGACGTTGAGCGGGACGCCGACGAGCGCGACCAGGGTGAGCACGACCGCCTGCACCACCGTGATCAGGCCGAGGACCACGACCTTCGACATCAGGTACGCCGATCTCGACAGGCCCACGGCTCGTTCCCGGCGGTAGATGGTGCGTTCCTTGACGAGTTCGCGCACCGCGTTCGCGGCGCCGGTCAGTACCCCGCCGACGCACAGGATGAGCAGGACGTTCATGGTCGAGGCGGGTCCGAGGGAGCCCTCGGACAGCGCCCGCGCCATCGCGCCCATCACGAACGGCAGCGCGATCATGATGACCAGGAAGGTGCGGTCGGCGCTCAGCGCCGCCGCGTAACGGCGGACGAGCGTGCGCAGCTGGGACGCCCAGCTCTGCGCCTTGGGCGGAGGCAGGGAGACGGCCTCCGCCCCCGCGCCCTGGAGGCGGGGCCGGGCCATGGCACCCGTGACGTACTGCTGGTGGAACCGGGAGGCGCGGTACTGCCCGGCCCAGTCGCGGTCCCGGTCCGTCTCGAACGCCTCGAACGCCTCCGGCCACTGCTCGAAGCCGAAGAAGCCGAGTGCCTCCCGAGGCGGCCCGTAGTAGGCGGTCCGGCCGCCCGGGGCCAGCACCAGCAGCCGGTCGCACACCTCCAGGCTGAGCACGCTGTGGGTGACGACGATGACCGTACGCCCGTCATCGGCCAGGCCTCGCAGCATGTGCATCACCGAGCGGTCCATGCCCGGGTCGAGACCCGAGGTCGGTTCGTCCAGGAACAGCAGCGACGGTTTCGTCAGCAGCTCCAGGGCCACACTGACCCGCTTGCGCTGGCCGCCCGAGAGGCTGTGGATCGCCTGGTCGGCCCGCTCGTCGAGCCCCAGTTCGCGCACGACCTCCTCCACCCGGTCCTGCCGTTCGGAGGGGGCCGTGTCCTCGGGGAAGCGCAGCTCCGCGGCGTACCCGAGGGCGCGCCGCACGGTCAGCTGGTGGTGCAGGATGTCGTCCTGCGGGACGAGCCCGATGCGCTGGCGCAGCTCCGCGTAGTCGCGGTACAGGTCACGGCCGTCGTACAGCACCGTTCCGTGGTCGGCCGGGCGCTGGCCGGTCAGCGCGTTGAGTAGGGTGGACTTACCCGAGCCGCTCGGTCCGACGACCGCGAGCAGGCACTTCTCGCCGACCGGGAACGACATCCCGTCGAGCAGGGTCCTGCTGCCCCGGTCCACGGTGACCGTCAGGTCCTGGACGTCGAGCGAGATCTCCCCGGTGTCGGTGAACTCCACCAGCTGGTCGCCGACCAGGCAGAACACGGAGTGGCCTATGCCGACGATGTCGTCGGACGTCACCGGCGCCTCGGCGACGGGCTGACCGTTGAGGAAGGTGCCGTTG
Organism: Streptomyces sp. SP18CS02; assembly: GCF_036322365.1. Lineage (NCBI taxonomy): Bacteria > Bacillati > Actinomycetota > Actinomycetes > Kitasatosporales > Streptomycetaceae > Streptomyces > Streptomyces sp. SP18CS02. The sequence goes on along the minus strand of NZ_JAQYXC010000306.1, from coordinate 49,552 downwards.
TGGCTGTCGAGGTCCAGGATCCAGTAGGTGTCGTCCGAGTGGTGGCGCAGTTCCGCGTGCCGGCGGGAGACCACCAGGTCGTCGATGACCAGGTCGTTGTCGTGGCTGCGCCCGATGCGCACGGTCCGGGTGGGCAGCGGCCGTACGGAGGTGGGCTCCCGGAATGTGCCGGTGGCGGCGGGCAGCGACACGGCGGCCGGCCGCGGGGACTCCGGAGGCGGCGGGTCGCGCCCGGTCAGTACGGCGCACGGCCCGTCGTCGGGGTGCCCGAACCGAAGGACGCTCCCGGCCTCCACGCCCCACTCCCGCACCCGTCGGCCGTCGGCGAAGGTGCCGTTGGTGCTGCCCTCGTCCCGCACGGTCCAGCGGCCACCGTCGGGACGCAGCACCGCGTGGTGCCAGGAGATACGGGCATCGACCAGCACGATGTCGCTCGTGGGGTCGCGGCCGATGCGGTAGCTCCGGTCCGGACGCATCACTGTGGAGTCCCCGTCGATGTCGAGGACCAGCGCGGGTGCTGAGGGCACGACGGGCTGCTCTCCCATAGGGGAATTTTATCGTTCCGGCCCGCTGTGCGCTGGGTCCGCGGCGATACTCCGGCCTCCCGTGGGCGCAGCGCCGCAGGCGTGCGCCGGTGGCCGGGGCACGGGTGTCCGAGGGGGCGGCGGTGTCAGTGGCGGGCCCGGTGCGGGCGTTCGCGGTAGCCGGCGACGATCCGCACCACCGCGTTGAACACACGGACGGTGTCCGCGGGACGGGCTTCCCACACCGGTGTGCCCAGCCGTTCTCCCCCGTAGGTCTGGCGCGGATTGGAGAAGCGGTTGATGCGGGTGCACCGGCCCCCGGTGGCCCGGCGGCAGCTCGACTCGTACGCCTCGATCGTGGACCACGCGCCGGAGCGCGGGAAGTGTCCCCGGGCGGTCGCGCCGCCGCGCGGAGCGGTCACGTGGTCGTGCTGCGCGCCCAGGTTGTGCGCGATCTCGTGGGCGAGCGAGTGCCTGGCCAGGCCGTTCTGGGCGACGAGGCTGTAGCTGTAGCCGCTGGTGCGCGAGGTCACGCGGCGTGGCCGGCTGGCGAGACCCGAGGCGCCCTGGCTGCCGGTCACCACCGTGACGAGATCGGCGCCGTACTGCTCGCGCAGCCGGGGCAGGCCGTCGGCGACGCCGTCACCGCGCCGGGCGACCGCCGTCAGCAGCCCGTCGCCCGTCAGGTCCAGCCGGGCGGGGACCCTCACCCGGGTGATTCCCACCAGGCGCAGACGGGCGTGGACCGCGCTGGTCGCGAAGGCCTGGGAGGCCGAGGACACGGCCTGCCGGATACGGGAGCGCACCCTGCCCTCGCCGCCCGCCTCCGCCGCCGCCTTGGAGGTGAAGGCGGCCAGGATGTCGATGGTCACCGTCCCGCTCCCGGCGCCCGCCCGAGGCACCCCGGCGCAGTGACGTTTCCGCTGCGTCGCGGACAGGCACCCGTCGCCGGCGTGATCGTGTGCGCGGGCCGGCGCGGTCGCCGCGGACATCGGCTCGTGGGGCTGGCCGTGTGCGGCGGGAACGGAGCCGGTGGTGCCCAGGACGAGTGCCAGAGCGGCGGCGCCCAGGGAGGAGTTCGCGATGCGCATGTCCGTCCTTTCGCGGGACCACGGACCTTAGAGGGTTCTCCGCGCAAGTTCGGTGCTGCATGCATCGAGTCAACGGGATTCACCGGGATGGAGTCGCCCGGTGGACCCCCGGGCCGGCGGAGGGACCGGAGGGCCGTCACCCCGCGGGGCTGTCCGCCGCTGTCGCCGCCGCGCCCGCCCGCCGAGCCGCCGATCGCGGTGGACGCCTCGCCACCTCGCCAGCTCCGGGGAGCCGACGCGCCCGTGCACGGAGCCGTCCGTCGCTGTCGCCGAAGCGCCCGCGCGAGGGGGCGGCACGCGCCGTGCCGGCTTCACCCGGAGGCGGCCACGGCCGGGGCCGCCCGCAGAAGGAGCCGCGCGGCCTCCCGGGCCTGCCGTGCGGGCTCGGGCGTGCCGGTGATGGCCGCCGTGGTGATGGCCCCCTCGGCCAGCAGGGTCACCTGCGCACCGGTCCCGCCGCCCGCGCCCGCCTCGGCCACCAGCGCGTCGACGTACTGCCGGAACGCCTCCTTGTGCCGCCGGGCCGCCCCGGCCACCTCGGGGGAGGTGGCGCCGAGCTCCCCGAAGGAGTTGATGAACGCGCAGCCCCGGAAGCCGGGCTCCCCGAACCATCGGTGCAGCCAGTCGAAGACCGCCAGGACCCGGTCGCCCGGCGGGGCGTCCACGGTGTCGACATAGGCGGCGAGGTCGTGTCGCCACCGCGCGTCGCGTCGCAGCAGATACGCCTCGACCAGGGCGCCCTTCGAGGGGAAGAGCTGGTAGAGGCGGCGCAGGGTGACGCCGGAAGCGCTCCGGACGGCGTCCATGCCGACCGCCTGGACGCCCTGGCCGTAGAAGAGCCGCTCGGCCGCGTCCAGGATGCGTTCCCGCGTCGCCTCGGTCTCCATGCCGTCACTTCCTCCCCCTGGGGAACGTCCCTGCCGCCGACGTTCCCGCCCGGGGCGTCCTGTCCTGGGCGCCTTGCTTGAGAACCAGCGTTCTCGTAGGGTATCGCATCAGATGAGAACGATCGTTCTCACCGCTCGGAGGGAGACACCCATGTCCGTTCGGCCGCCTGTCCGGCGTCTGCCCGTGCCGCCGTTCACCGAGGAGAGCGCCCGCCGGAAGGTGCGACTCGCCGAGGACGCCTGGAACACCCGCGACCCCGAGAGGGTCGCCCTCGCCTACACGGAGGACTCCGAGTGGCGCAACCGGGACGTGTTCGTCAACGGACGGTCGGAGATAGTGGAGTTCCTGACCGGCAAATGGGAGCGCGAACTGGACTACCGGCTGCGCAAGGAGCTGTGGGCCTGGAGCGGCGACCGCATCGCCGTGCGCTTCGAGTACGAGTACCACGACGCCGACGGCCAGTGGTTCCGTGCCTACGGCAACGAGAACTGGGAGTTCGACGAGAACGGCCTGATGCGCAAGCGCTACGCGAGCATCAACGACCTCCCCATCACCGCCGGGGAACTCCGCGTCGCCCGCCGGCCGGAGGCGTGAAACCCCTTCCGCGGCTCCGCGCGGGACCGGGGCCGGCGGCGTGGCGGGCCATGCATCGGTCGACGGCGGCTGGGCACGCGGAAGGGGAAACCGCGATGATCAGGAGGCCATCATGACGGACCCCAGCCCCCAGGACCCGGTGACCCGCCACCCGCGCCCCGACTTCCCCGAACAGGACCAGACCCACCCCGGACGGACCGGGGCGATGGATCCACCGCCGGACCACGGTGAGGAGTCGTACCGGGGCAGCGGGCTTCTGCAGGGGCGTACGGCCGTCGTCACCGGCGGCGACTCGGGCATCGGCCGGGCCGTGTGCCTGGCCTACGCCCGCGAGGGCGCCGACGTGATGTTCACCCATCTCCCCGAGGAGCACGACGACGCCCGCGAGACGGTACGCCTCATCGAGGAGGCGGGCCGCAAGGCCGTCGCCGTCGCCTGCGACATCAGGGACGAGGCGCGGTGCGCGTCCCTGATCGAGCGGGCCGTCGACGAGTTCGGCCGGATCGACCTCCTGGTGAACAACGCCGCCTACCAGATGGCCCAGACGGACGGCATCGAGGCGATCTCCACCGAGCAGTTCGACCGGGTGATGAAGACCAATCTGTACGGCATGTTCTGGCTGACCCGGATGGCGCTGCCGCACATGCCCCGGGGCGGTTGCGTCCTCAACACCACCTCCGTACAGGCGTACCAGCCGAGCCCGCCCCTGCTGGACTACGCCATGACGAAGGCCGCCATCGTGGCCTTCACCCACGGACTGGCGCAGATGCTGGCCCCGCGCGGCATCCGGGTCAACGCCGTGGCGCCGGGTCCCGTGTGGACGCCGCTGATCCCCGCGACGATGCCCGGGACCGCGGAGTTCGGCAAGCAGTCGCCCCTGGGCCGGCCGGCCCAGCCGGCCGAGATGGCCCCGGCGTACGTGTTCCTGGCGTCGTCGCGGGCGAGCTACATCACCGGGGAGATCCTCAACGCCACCGGAGGTACCCCGCTCCCGTGAGCCGTGCGGAGAAGTGGGCGGCGCCCTGGCACCGCGTCGCCCAGGAGATGGCGGCGATCGGCCGCGCGGGACGCCGGGCCGTCTCGGGCGCCGGGCCGGAACGGGACATGGCGGTGCAGTCGCTCAAGGCCGCGGGGGCGGCCGTCCTCGCCTGGGCGGCAGCCGGCTGGTGGTGGCAGGCGCCGCTCGCCCTCATGGCCCCCTGGACGGCCATCGCCCTGGTGCAGAGCACCGTCTACCGCTCCCTGCGGGCCGGCCTCCAGCAGGTCGTCCTCATCGCGGCCGGCACGGTGCTGGCCGCCGCGGCGGCGGCACTCACCCCCAACACCGTGGCGGCGATGGCGCTCGCACTGCCGGTGACGATGCTCATCGGCAACTACGCGCGCTTCGGCGACCAGGGGGTCTACGCCTCCACCACCGCGCTGTTCGTCCTCGTGTACGGCTCCTACAGCGGGTTCGACATCCTCCACCGGCTGCTGGAGACGTTTCTGGGCGCCGTCATCGGTATCGGGGTCAACGCGTTGATCCTCCCCCCGGTACCGCTGCGCCACGCCCGCGACTCGCAGTACCGGCTGCCCCGGGACGGCGGCGCCCTGCTGCGCGTCATGGCCGAGGACATCGAGAGCGGCTACGGTCCGCGCCAGGCCCAGGACTGGCACCGCCGCGCCCTCGACCTGACCCGCCTCGGCGCCGACCTGCGGGATGCCCGGCGCCGGGCCGACGAGGGCTACCGCTTCAACCCGGCCCACCGGCTGCGGCGCCCCGGCCCCGCGCTGCCCGCCGCGGAGTGGGACGCCGCCTGGGAGCGCGTCGCAGGGCACCTGTCCACCTCGACCCGGCTGCTCGTGGAGGCGGTGGGCGAGAACTCCAGGCTCGCCCCGCCTCCGTACGGAACGCTGGAGGACGTGCCCGTCATGCTGCACGCCCTCGCCGATGTGTGCGAGGCGGACTGCTCCGCCCTGTCCGGCTCAGGGGAGGCCCCGCAGGAGGACCGCGCCGAGGCCATGGCCCGGGCCTGGGCGGCCCATGGGCGGCGCAAGTCCCGGCTGGCCGAACGGGTCGCCGCGGAGGACCAGGAGACGGCGACCTCGGTCGGCGGCCTGGCCGCCCTGACCCAGCAGCTCCTCCACGACCTGGAGGCCGCCCGGCCCGGCCCGGGGCCCCACGCGCCCTCCGGGGATCCCGTCTGAGGCGACGGCCGGCCCGGGGCGGCGGGACACTTCCGCCCGCCGCCCCGGGCCGCCCCGGGCCGGCCCGTTCAGTCCCGGTTCCCGGAGCGGTCGTCGTCCCGCTTCTCCCGGGCGGCCTCGGCCCGCATCCGGCGCGGCCACTTGCGGGTGTCCCGCGGTTCGACGTAGGGCTCCTGCGACTCCGGCAGACCACCGCTGATAGCCCGCTGGCGGGCGAGTTCCGCGTCGAACTCCAGGCCCAGCAGGATGGCAAGGTTCGACAGCCAGAGCCAGATCAGGAAGGTGATGACGCCCGCCAGCGTGCCGTAGGTCTTGTTGTACGAGCTGAAGTTCGCGACGTACAGAGCGAAAGCACCGGACGCCACCAGCCACAGCAGCACGGCGAGCAGGCTGCCCGGGCTCAGCCAGCGGAATCCCGGCCCCCGCACGTTGGGGGCCCGCCAGAACAGCAGCGCGATCATCAGTACCACCAGCACCAGCAGTACCGGCCACTTCGCGATGTTCCACACGGTGACCGCCGCCTCGCCGACACCGATCGCCTGCCCGGCGCGCTCGGCGAGCGGACCGGTGAAGACCACGATGACCGCGCTCACCGCCAGCAGCACCATCAGCACCAGCGTGAGGGCGATCCGCAGTGGTGTCACCTTCCACACCGGACGGCCCTCGGGCAGGTCGTAGACGGCGTTCGCGGTGCGGATGAACGCCCCCACGTACCCGGAGGCGGACCAGACGGCCGCCACCAGGCTCACGATCGCCACCACCCCGCTCGCGCCCCCGCTGTCCTGCAACTGCACGACGGCGTCCCCGAGGATGTCCCGCGCGGGGCCGGGCGTCAGCTGCTGGAGGTTGTCCAGCACCGCGCGCGTCGCCGACCGGCCGACCACGCCCAGCATCGAGACCAGCACCAGCAGGGCCGGGAAGATCGACAGGACGCTGTAATACGTGAGGCCCGCCGCACGGTCGGGCAGCTCGTCCTCCATGAATTCCTTGCCGGTACGCCGCAGCGCCGACCGCCACGACCGCGCGGGCATATCGGTCGGCTCGTCCGGCACGGTGGCGCCGCCACCCGTACCGCTGTCCTTGTCGAGGTTTGCCATACGCGCACGGGTTACCCGACACACCGGCCTCAACCCGCCGCCACTCGCGTTGCGGGGCCGCCCACGGAGCGGCAGGGTCGAGAAGCGACAGCGAGGAGGAAGACCACCATGCCCATCGCGACGGTGAACCCCGCCAACGGCGAGACGCTCAAGACGTTCGACCCGTTGACGCCCGACGGGATCGAACAGCGCCTGGCCACCGCGGCCGCGGCCTTCCGGACCCACCGCACCACGGAGTTCGCCGAACGGGCCCGCCTGCTGCGCCGCGCCGCGGACCTGCTCGAACAGGACGAGCAGGACATCGCCCGCACCATGACCACCGAGATGGGCAAGCCCCTCGCGGCCGCCCGCGCCGAGGCGGCCAAGTGCGTCAAGGCGATGCGCTGGTACGCGGACAACGCCGAGCGCCTGCTCGCGGACGAGCACCCCGCCGACACCGACGTGAAGGACTCCGGGGCGGACCGGGCCCTCGTGCGCTACCGACCCCTCGGCCCGATCCTCGCCGTCATGCCCTGGAACTTCCCCCTCTGGCAGGTGGTGCGGTTCGCCGCGCCCGCCCTGATGGCGGGCAACGTCGGTCTGCTCAAGCACGCGTCGAACGTGCCGCAGACCGCGCTCTACCTGGAGGATCTCTTCCGCCGGGCCGGCTACCCCGAGGGCTGCTTCCAGACCCTGCTCGTCGGCTCCGACGCCATCGAGGGCATCCTGCGCGACCCCCGCGTGGCCGCCGCCACGCTCACGGGCAGTGAGCCGGCCGGACGCTCGGTCGCCGCCATCGCGGGCGACGAGGTGAAGAAGACCGTCCTGGAACTGGGAGGCAGCGACCCGTTCGTGGTGATGCCGTCGGCCGACGTGGAACGGGCGGCCGCCACCGCCGTCACCGCCCGGACCCAGAACAACGGCCAGTCCTGCATCGCGGCCAAACGGTTCATCGTCCACACCGACGTGTACGAGGAGTTCGCCGAGCGCTTCGTCGCCGCCATGGCGGCGCTGACCGTCGGCGACCCGATGGACGAGGGCACCGACGTCGGTCCGCTCGCCAGCGAGCGGGGCCGCGCCGACCTGGAGGAACTGGTGGACGACGCGGTGGGCGCCGGAGCCACCGCGCGCTGCGGCGGCGGCCGCCCCGAGGGCCTGGACCGCGGCTGGTACTACCTGCCGACCGTGCTGTCCGGGATCACCCCCGACATGCGGATCCACCGCGAGGAGGCGTTCGGACCGGTCGCCACGCTCTACCGCGTCGAGAGCCTGCAGGAGGCGGTGGACCTCGCCAACGACTCGCCCTTCGGGCTGAGCTCCAACGTCTGGACGCGCGACGAGGAGGACGTGGCGGGCTTCGTGAGGGACCTGGAGGCGGGCGGCGTCTTCGTCAACGGCATGACCGCCTCGCACCCGGCCCTGCCCTTCGGGGGTGTGAAGCGGTCAGGCTACGGGCGCGAGCTGTCCGGCCACGGCATCAAGGAGTTCTGCAACGCCACCACGGTCTGGCGTACGGGCATCTGACCCCTGCGCACGGACGCACGCCCCCCCCGGACCGCCCAGCGGCCCACCGGTCGCACGGACGCACGCCCCCCGGGCCCGCCCGGGTGGCCCGGCGGGGCACCGCACCGCCCCCCGGGCACGCCCCGGGGGGCGGTAGCCGTACGGCGCCGGCCTCAGGACTCCTGCCACTCGCAGCGCAGGGCCGCCGCGGCGAAGCCGGGCCCGTAGGCCACGACCACCCCGTGCGATCCGTCGGGTGGAGGAGCGGCGTGCGTACGCTCCAGGACCCGCAGTACGCTCACCCCGCCCAGATTGCCTTCGTCGGCCAGGGTGTCGGTGGAGTGCCGCGCGTCGTGGGCGCCCAGACCGAGCGCGGTCGCGGTGTCGGCGATGACGCGGGGGCTGCCCGGGTGGATGACGCCGAAGTCCGCGCGGTGGGGGCCGAGCCACTCCAGCAGGGCGGGCAGGACGTCGTCGGCCGCGGTGAGGGCCGCCTTCGTCGACTCGAAGTGGAAGCCGTCCGTCCCGATCCGTCCGGCGTAGCGGTCCATGCTGTCCGGCAGTACGTACTCGAAGCTGTCGCGCACGACGAGCCCCGGCCCGCGGGGAGCGGAGGTGACGACGGCCGCGCCCGCGGAATCGCCGAACAGCGCCTTGTAGATCATCGCCTCCAGGCCGGTGTCCGCGTGGTTGTAGACGCTGGAGATCACCTCGGCGGCGACCACCAGCACCTTGCTGCCGGGACGGGCCGTGACCAGGTCCGCGGCGCGGATCAGCGCCTGGGCCCCGCCGGCGCAGGCCAACGTGGTCAGGGCGATGCGGCGGACCGTGGGCCGCAGCCGCAGCCGGCCGATCAGCGCCACGTCCAGGTTCGGCACCGCCCACCCCGTGGAGTGGGTGGTGACGATGGCGTCGATGTCCGCGTACCCGCCCGGTCCGCCGGCGGCCAGCCCCGTGTCGGCCAGTGCGCGCGCGGCCGCGCCGGCCGCCATCTCCAGCGCGTCCCCGAACGCCGTCTCGGCCCGTTCCCGGACGGTGGCGTCACCGGAGACGGTGGGCGCGCCGAGCGGGCGGGTGAAGTAGCGGGTGTTCACCCCGCAGTTGCGGACCACCCGCCGGATCGCCCCGAGCCGGGGATGGCACGGGTGATGGACGCCGATGTCGTCGACGATGTCCTCGGTCGTGACCTTGTGGTCCGGCAGGACGATCCGGGGCCTGGAAATGTGGACGGGCAAGACAACCTCCGGCAGGCGCGGCATGACGCGCCCGCATGCCGCGCGCCTACGGAGCGACGCGGGCGCGGAGGGCCGGGACACGGGCGTGGCAACGATAGCGCCCGGGGTGGAAGACGAGAATGATCATGCGCGCCCCGGGCGCCGCCAGTGGTTGCGCGGCGCACATCGTCACCCAGCCCTCGCCCAGTTCGGCGTGGTGCAGCGGGCGTTCGTCGCCGTCGGGGTGGATGTAGGCGCTCGACGCGTCGTACAGGCGCGCGGCCACCGGGTCGGCCAGCACCTCCTTCTCGATCTGGGCCAGCGTCTGATCGGCCGGGTCCGCGGCCAGCGCGGCGCGCAGCTGTGGCAGGACCAGAGGAGCCCACGCCGTCTCCCAGTCCGACAGGGTGCCGCGCGCCTGGGGATCGACCGTCATCCAGCGCATGGTGTTGGCCGGGACCTGCCGGCCCGGGAAGAGCGTCGCGAACGCCTCGTTGTGGGCGAGCAGGTTCCAGGAGCGGTCGTTGACGTACGCCATGTGGGAGATGCCGTCCAGCGCCTCCTGCCACACGCCCGGGATCTCCTCGCCGGAACGGGAGTTGAGCGGGTGCGGCGGGTCCTGGCCCAGCGCGTACCGCCACAGGGCGATCCACTCCTGCTCGTTCATGCCGAGCAGCCGTGCCACGTCCTGGAGCAGATCGGCCGGTGGGTTCGGGTAACGCCCGGACTCCAGACGGCCGTAGGTGTCCGGAGCGCGGTGCAGGATCTGGTCCATCTGCGCCTGGGACAGGCCAGGAGCACGCCTGCCCTGACGGGTGGGGCGGCTCAGCCCGTGGCTCTCCGGTGTGATCAGTGCCCGGCGTTCCCGCAGCAGCGAACGCAGTGCGACCTTGTCCATCGCGGTTTCTTCCCGAGGGGGCGGACGCCGGGGTCGCCGACAGCCGCCGTGGTGAGCTGTGAACGGTTCCTGATCAGCCCTGCGCGGAGCCGTCGGCCGTGCGCGCCGCCGGTCCGGTCGGGTTACGGCGTGCGGGGTCGGGCATGGACGGCGTCCTTTCCTGGGCACACGGACATGGTGGACCTCCCGCACCGTGCGCCAGGAGCAGGAACCGACAGAGGCCGCACGAGTACGCTGGCCCGTCGGACAGGCAGCGATCAAGCGCCTGCGTGGTGCGTACATGCGCACGGCGCACACACGCAGTCGCGAACGGGGGCAAGGATGACGGAAAAGGACGATCCCGCATGCCGGAAGAGGGAGCTGTCGGCCGACGCGACAGCGCTGTACGCCCGCGTCACCCGGGGCGAACGCGTCGGCCCCGAGGACGGCCCCGCGCTGCGGGAACTGCTGGCGTGGCGCCTCGTCACCGTCGACCCGGACCTGCCCGACCTGCCGATCGCCCTCGACCCGCAGGAGGCGGGGCGCCGCAGGCTCGACGACGAGCTGCGGGAAATGGCAGCCAGGGCCGCCCGGATGGCCGCGATACCCGACGTGACGGACGAGCTCAGCCTCCACTTCGAGCGCGCCAAGTGGCGCTCCGGCTCCGGCAGCGAGTTCCTCGCCGAGCCCGAACAGGTCAACGCCCGCGTCGGTGAGGCGATCAGCCAGGCCGAGACCGAACTGCTCACCGCCCAGCCCTGCGGCCCCCGCACCCGTGAACACCTCGACGCCGCCGTGGGCCGCGACGCCCGGGCGCTGGCCCGCGGAGCGAGTCTGCGCACCCTGTACCGCGACGGCGCCCGGGACGATCCGTCGACCCGTGAGTGGGCGACCGTCATGACCGCGCGGGGAGCCCAGTTCCGTACCCTGGCCGCGCCCTTCCAGCGGTGTGTCGTCGTCGACCGACGGCAGGCGTTCATCTCCGACCACGTCGTCGAGGGCAGTCCCAAGCACGCCGCGTGGCACGTCATGGACCGGGCGCTGGTGGCCTTCATCGCGGAGAGCTTCGAGGACGCCTGGCGTCGCGCGGACATCTGGCACGGGGACCCCCGCCGTGCCGTCCCCGCCGAGGGTGCCGGGCTCACCCGCCGCCAGCGCGAGATCCTGATCGACACGGCGGCCGGGATCGACCAGCGCATCACCGCCCGGCGCCTGAGCATCGGTCTGCGCACCCTCACCAAGGAGCTCGGTGTGCTGCGCGCCCGGTGGGGCGTCTCCACCCTGGCCGCGCTCTCCTACCAGTGGGCGCTCTCCGCCGAGCGGCTGACCGACGGGACGGACCGCCCGGAGGAGTGAGCCGGCCCCGGCGGACACCAGTAGACCGACGCTTTTTCCGCCGAAAAAGCATCAGAGGAAATAACCGCGGGCCTGCTGCATGCTGGACGAGGCCGATCGCCACGCCCCTTGGGGGCGCTGACGATCCGCGAAGCCGCTATTACGGGGGACGTTATCCGTGCCTCATGCCAGAACCGGGCGCATCGCAGGACACGGGCAGCGTGTCCTGCCGGGCATCGCGCGGATACCGCAAGGTCATTGCCAGGGCCTTCCGGAACGCAAAACCGACCCCATCGGTACGCCCCCCGTGATAGGGCCCCAATCGGACACGACCGGCCGGTACCGGTCAAGTCGCCCATGCCGCGGCGGAGTTGTCGCCGGGCGTGGGGTGGGGTGAGTGCGAAGACCACCGTCGGGAGCAGTACTGTGCGCTGGCACGCGCCGCAGTGGTGACGTGCGACACGTACACGTAGCCGTACGGAGGAACCCCCCATGTCCCTGTCCACCAGATCGAGGCGAGGCGTCGTCGCGCTCGCGACGGCCGCGCTCCTCGGCACGACCGGTGCCATGCTGCTGGCCGCCCCGGCCGGGGCCCACACCCCCGCCTGGTCGGTGACCTGCTCCCAGGTGCAGGTCGACCTGACGAACTACAACGCGAGTGTCACCAACGAGGTGACCGTCACCGTCGACGGCAAGGATCTGCTGCCGGCCGAGAAGTTCGGTGGCGAGTTCCACAAGAAGCTCGAACTTCCGTCGCACGACAAGGACCTGACGGTCCGGCTGGTCGTCAAGGCCGGCGAGGGCGGCGCGTTCTCGCGCGACGAGACGAAGACGGCGCCGGTGTGCGAGGGGTCGAAGCCGACCCCGCCGGCCACACCGTCCACGCCCGGCACCGCCACGCCGACGCCGCCGCCGGCGAAGCCGGCCCCGACGCCGAGCGAGACCTCGTCCGAGCCGGCCGCCCCGGCCCGGCCGTCGGCCTCCCCGAGCCCCGCGGGCCCCGACCTCGCCGAGACCGGCTCGTCCAGCTCGACGCCGCTCATCGGCGGCGCGGCCGCGGCCGTGCTGGTCGCCGGCGGCGGCATCCTGTGGGCCGTCCGCAAGCGGCGCGCGGTCCAGAACTGACGCGCGCGGTCCCGGGCGGTGCGCGCCACCGGCGCACACCGCCCGGGACCGGTGGCCGCCGGTGCGTCACGCGGCCCGTGCCCGCGACGCCCCGGCGGTCGGTGACCGGTACCGGTGCTCATGTGCCCTCCGGCGCCTCGCGCGTGCGGGTCCAGCGCAGCAACTGATCGGCCCCCCAGGTGTTGATCACCCGGTCGGCCGGTACGCCGCACTCCTCCGCCCGCGCGCAGCCCAGGATCTGCCAGTCCAGCTGGCCCGGCGCGTGCGCGTCGGTGTCGACGGCGAAGAACACGCCGGCCTCCACCGCCCGCCGCAGCAACCGCCGGGGCGGATCCAGCCGCTCCGGACGGCTGTTGATCTCCACCGCCGTACCGGTCTCGGCGCAGGCCTCGAAGACCCGTTCCGCGTCGAACTCCGACTCCGGCCGGCCCCGGCCCGTGACCAGCCGCCCGGTGCAGTGACCCAGCACGTCCATCAACGGGTTGCGGACGGCCTTCAGCATGCGCCGCGTCATGGCCGGCGCGTCCATCCGCAGCTTGGAGTGGACCGAGCCGACCACCAGGTCGAGGCGGTCCAGCAGCTCCGGCTCCTGGTCCAGCGAGCCGTCCAGCAGGATGTCGCACTCGATGCCCGTCAGCATCCGGAACGGCGCCCACGAGGCGTTCAGCTCCGCCACCACGTCGAGCTGCTCCCGCAACCGTTCGGGCGACAGCCCGCGGGCCACCGTCAGCCGGGGCGAATGGTCGGCCAGGGCCACCCACTCATGGCCCAGCGCCACCGCGGTCCGCCCCATGACGTCGATCGGGCTGCCGCCGTCCGACCAGTCGGAGTGCAGATGGCAGTCCCCGCGCAGCGCCGTCCTCAGCCCGGCGCCGGCCCCCGAGGGCGGTGCGTCGGCCTCGCTCTCCAGCCGTTCCAGATAGCCGGGCACCTCGCCGGCGAGCGCTTCCCGTACGACCTGCGCGGTCTTCGGCCCGACGCCCTTGAGCGCCTCCAGGGTGCCCGCGGAGGCCCGGCCGGCGATCTCCTCGCCGCTCATCCCCGCGAGCGCCGCCGCCGCCGTACGGAACGCCTTCACCCGGTAGGTGGGCGCCATCGACCGTTCCAGCAGGAACGCGATCCGGTCCAGTGCCTCGACGGGGTCCATCACGGTCTCCTGTTCCTCTCGCTCAGCCCCCCTGCCTCACCGGCGGGCCGATCTCGCACCACACAGCCTTGCCCTCACCGCGCGGCTCCACCCCCCAGCGCAGCGCCAGCGCGTCCATGAGCAGCAGCCCGCGGCCGGAGGTCGCCGCCTCTCCGGGAGTACGCCGCCGGGGCCACGCGCTGGACCGGTCCTGCACCGAGAGCCGCACCCGGCGCACCGGCTCCGGCAGCACCTCCAGCGTCAGCACCGCACCGCCCTCGGTGTGCAGCAGCACATTGCCCAGCATCTCCCCGGTGATCAGCTCCGCGTCGTCCGCGTACTCGCGCATGCCCCAGTCGCGCAGCGCCCGCCGCACCACCGCCCTCGCCTCGGAGAGCCCCTGCGGGTCCGCCTGGTGGATGTACTGGTGGATGCGCGGCGCGCGCGGGGTGCCGGGGTCGGGGCTGCGGCGCAGCACCAGCAGCGCCACGTCGTCGCCCGCACCCCACCGCTCCCAGAACCGCTCCGAGAGGTGGTCGGCCAGCGCCTCGGCGCCCGGCGGCCCGCTGCTCACCGCATCCGCCAGCGCGGCGATGCCGATCTCGATGTCCGCACCGGGCTCCTCCACGAGCCCGTCCGTGCACATCACCAGCGTCTCGCCGGGCACCAGGTCGAGCCGCGTCTCCGGGAACTCCTCGTCCTCGAAGACCGACGCCACGCCCAGTGGCAGGCCACCGCGCAGCTTCGGCCGCCCGACCCGCCCGTCCGTGTGCCGGATGAGGGGTCCGAGATGCCCGGCGCGCACCGCCCGTACGGTGCCGGTGCCCAGGTCGACCTGGGCGTAGGTGCAGGTCGCGAAGCGTTCGGTGTCCAGTTCGGCGAGGAACCGGGACGCCCGGGCCAGCACCGTGGAAGGGGCGTGCCCCTCTCCGGCGTACGCGCGCAGGGCGATCCGCAGCTGTCCCATGATCGCGGCCGCGTGGGTGTCGTGGCCCTGTACGTCCCCCACCACGACGCCGACCCTTCCCTTGGGCAGCGGGATCGCGTCGTACCAGTCGCCGCCGACCTGGCGGCCGCTCCACGCCGAGTGGTAGCGCACGGCGATCTCTCCGCCCTGGATGACCGGGATGCGGCGCGGCAGCATCGTGGCCTGGAGACCGGTGGCGAGCTCGCGCTCCTCGTCGAAGAGGGCCGCCCGCTGGAGCGACTGCGCCACGATGGCGGCCAGCCCCAGCGAGAGGTTCCGTTCGTCCGCGGTGAAGTCGGTGGGGCTCCGGTAGAAGAGGGCCATGCCGCCCAGCGTCCGGGCCTGGGCGACCAGTGGGAGGTAGGCGGCGGACCGGAACGTCAGCTGCCCGGCGTACGGGGCGAGCTCCGGATACTCCGCGACCAGTGACGGGAACTCGCTGCTGAACAGCGGTCTGCCGCTGAGCACGGTGTCCGCCATCGGCATTCCGCGCTCCAGCCGGCGGACCCGCAGGTCGTCGAGGACCTCGAGCGAGTCGCCGCTGAGCGCGATGATGTTCAGCGAGCCGTTCTCCACCAGGCCGAGCGCCAGCCCGTCGGCGCCGAGCCTGGCCAGGCCGCCGGGCCCGGTGAGCGCCGCCGTCACGTCGTCCACCGTCACGGCCCGGGACAGTGCCTGCGTGGTGCGCTCGACCATGTCGGTCTGGCGCTGCCGGCGCTTCTCCAGCTCCATGACGAACTCCGAGTGGGTCACCTCGGAGGTGGCGTCCCGGACGATCCCGACGATCCGGTGGGCCCGGCCGTCCCCGTCCCGCAGGATCCGGGCCTGGACGTGCGTCCACTGCGCCGAGCCGTCCTCCAGCGACATGTGGAAGTGCGCCGCGTACGAGGAGCGGCCGCTGATGAGCGCGTTCCTGATCACGGTTTCCAGCCGGGTGCGCTCCTCGGCGTCCAGCCGGTGCAGGAGGGAGGCGGGCCGGGAGTCGAACGTGTCGGGCGCCAGGCCGAACACGAGCAGCCCCGCCTCGTCGACGTCGATGGCACCGGCGTCGAGATCCCAGTCGAAGCTGCCCGTCCTGTTCATGGCGAGCCGCTCCTCCGGCCCGATCTCGCCGCCGCTGTGTGCCCGGTTGTCCGTCATCCCCCTCATTGTCGAGCCGCTCGTGGACGAACGCCAAGGTCTCGGCGGGTCCCGGTGCGCCGGTCGTGGCCCATCCCGCCTCGCCGACCTCCCTCGCCCGCCGTGTCGCCCCCGCCCCGCCGGTGCCTCCGCCCCCGCCGGTGCCCGGCCCTCGCGCCCGCCCGTTCTCGCCGGGCCCCCGGGGCCCCCGGGCCGGGCGGGTGCGAGCCGGGGCGCCCGGTGGGCGGGAGCCCGGGGCCGGGTGGCCGGGTTCCCGCCGGGGTCGGGGCCGCGCCGCGGCCCGCGGGCTCCCCTCCGGCCGACCCCTGCCGCCCCCCTGGCGAAAACCGGTCACGTCGTGAGACGGACGAGGAAATGCGTACCGATGCGTTGACGCGTCAACTGCCCCTGCCTATCTTCCTGTTCGAAGTCCTGGTCAACGTCCGACATTTCGAACAATCGAAGAATCCAGGAGCACACACATGGCACCCATACGGCCGAGGCTCGTCCTCGTGCTGGCGGCCGCGCTGCTGGGCACGGTGATGACCGCGCCCACGCGAGCCGAGGAACCCCGGGCCGTCGAGCCGGCCGACTACACGCTCTCCGTCCTCCCGGGGAGCACCGGCCCGGCGATCGACCCGACCATGTACGGCGTCTTCTACGAGGACATCAACAACGCCGCCGACGGCGGGCTCTACGCCGAGCTCGTGCAGAATCGATCCTTCGAGTACGCCCCCGTCGACAACCCGGCCTACACCCCGCTCACCGCCTGGCGTACCACCGCGACGGGCGGCGCCACCGGCACCGCGCGTGTGAGGAACGACGACGCGCGGCTGAACGAGCGCAACCGCGGACATCTGCGCCTGGACCTCGCGGGGACCGGCGGCTCCGGCGCGCGCTTCGGCGTCGTCAACGGCGGCTACGGCGCGGGAATGGCGTTCGGCGCGGGGGGTCGCTACGACTTCTCCCTCTGGGCGCGTACCGACCGGGGTTCCGGGACCCGCCTCACCGTCGAGCTCCAGGACGCCGGGGGCGCCGCCCTCTCCGAGCCGCTGCGTGTCACGGTGCGCGGCGACCGCTGGACCAAGTACGCCGGGACGCTCACCGCCACCGCCGCCTCGACCGCGGGCCGGCTCGCCGTCACCGCCGAGGGCGGCGGCACCGTCCGGCTGGACATGGTCTCGCTGTTCCCCCGCGACACCTACAAGGGCCGGGCCAACGGACTGCGCAAGGACCTCGCCGAGAAGATCGCCGCCCTGAGGCCCGGCTTCCTGAGGTTCCCCGGCGGTTGCCTGGTCAACACGGGAAGCCACCAGGCGTACGAGGCCCCGGACTGGGAGCGCGAGCGCTCCTACCAGTGGAAGGACACCGTCGGCCCGGTCGAGCAGCGGGCCGTAAACGCGAACTTCTGGGGCTACCACCAGAGCTACGGGCTGGGCTACTACGAGTACTTCCAGTTCGCCGAGGACATCGGCGCGATGGCGTTGCCCGTCGTCCCGGCCCTGGTCACCGGCTGTGGCCAGAACAAGGCCACCGACGACCCGGCGCTGCTGAAGCGGCACATCCAGGACACCCTGGACCTGATCGAGTTCGCCAACGGTCCGGTCGGTTCCCCGTGGGGCCGCAAGCGGGCCGAGATGGGCCACCCCAAGCCCTTCGGCCTCACCCATCTGGAGGTCGGCAACGAGGAGAACCTGCCCGACGAGTTCCTCGCCCGCTTCACCGAGTTCCGCGCGGCCATCCAGGCCCGTCACCCCGCCATCACCGTCATCAGCAACTCCGGCCCCGACGACAGCGGAGCCACGTTCGACCGCGCCTGGCAGCTGAACCGCGACGCCGGTGTCGCCATGGTCGACGAGCACTACTACAACAGCCCGCAGTGGTTCCTGGAGAACAACGACCGCTACGACTCCTACGACCGCCAGGGTCCCAAGGTGTTCCTCGGCGAGTACGCCTCGCTCGACAACCGCTTCTCCAACGCGCTCGCCGAGGCCGCCTACATGACCGGCCTCGAACGCAACGCGGACGTCGTCAAGCTCGCCTCCTACGCCCCGCTGCTCGCCGACGCGGGCGACAGCCAATGGCGCCCCGACATGATCTGGTTCGACAACGCCCGTTCGTGGGGTTCGACCAGCTACGAGGTGCAGAAGCTCTTCATGAACAACACGGGCGACCGCGTCGTCCCCAGCCGGGCCTCCGCCACGCCCGCCCTCTCCGCGCCGATCACCGGCGCGGTCGGCCTGTCGACCTGGGCGACCGCCGCCGCGTACGACGACGTGGAGGTCACCGCCGAGGACGGGAGGACGCTCCTCGCGGACGACTTCTCCGCCGGGGACTCCCGCTGGACCCGGACCGCCGGGCGGGGGAGCTGGGCCGTCGAGGACGGTGCCCTGGTGCAGTCCGACGTGGCCGCCGAGAACACCCTGGTCACCGCCGGTGACGCCGGCTGGCACGACTACGACCTGCGGCTGAAGGCCACCAAGAAGTCCGGCAGGGAAGGCTTCCTGGTCGCTTTCGGCGTCAAGGACACCGGCAACCACTACTGGTGGAACCTCGGCGGCTGGGGCAACACCCGCTCTGCCGTGGAGAAGGCCGTGGACGGGGGCAAGCAGACGCTGACCGAGAGCCCCATGACGATCGAGACCGGCCGCGCCTATGACATCCACGTCCAGGTGCGTGGCCGGCAGGTCACGCTGTACCTCGACGGCCGGCAGGTGGCGAGCTTCACGGACGACAAGGCCGCCGAGCCCTTCCGGCAGGTCGTGACCCGTGAACGGGCGACCGGCGACCTGATCGTCAAGGTCGTCAACGCCCAGGCCGCTCCGGCCAGGACCCGGGTCGACCTCGGGACCCCGCGGGTGGCCACGACGGCGCGGCTCACCACGCTCCAGGGCGCCCCGGAGGCCGTCAACACGGCCGAAGCGCGCCCGATCCGGCCGCAGCGGTCGACACTGACCGGGGTGACCCGGGAGTTCACGTACACCTTCCCCGCGCATTCCGTGACCTTCCTGCGGGTCAAGGCCGGATAGCCGGCCGCCGCCGGGCACGGCATGGCGCCGGGTTCACTACGCTGGGGCCGGGGAGGGCCGTCCTCCCCGGCCCTTCCGTCCGGCCCTTCCGTCCGACCCCTCATGACGCGACGGCGGTGCGACCCGACAGCTGTGACAGTTGCGGCGCGTTCGTCGAAGCGCTTCGATTGTGTCTCTGGACAGTGACCGGTGGCCCATCTAGGGTCGGAGGGAAAACTATCGAAGCGCTTCGAAACGCTTCATCGGGTCTTGTCTTGGAGAGCTGAATGGTCACCCTTGCCGATGTCGCTCAGCATGCCGGAGTCTCCGCCAGCACGGTGAGCTACGTCCTGAGCGGCAAGCGGTCCATCTCGGCCTCCACGCGGGAGCGTGTCGAGCGCAGTATCGAGCACCTCGGCTACCACCCCAACGCGGGCGCCCGCGCCCTCGCCAGCAGCCGGTCCAACATCATCGCGCTGATGATCCCGCTGCGCACCGACATGTACGTGCCGGTGATGATGGAGATCGCCATCGCGGTCGCCACCACCGCCCGGGCGCACGGCTACGACGTCCTGCTGCTGACCGGCGAGGAGGGGCCGGCCGCCGTCCGCCGCATCGAGGGCAGCGCCCTCGCCGACGCGATGATCCTGATGGACGTGGAACTGCACGACGACCGCCTGCCGCTGCTGCGCGAGGCGATGAGGCCCGGCGTCCTCATCGGGCTCCCCGCCGACGCCGGCGGACTCAGTTGCGTCGACCTCGACTTCGAGGCCGCGGGCGCCCTCTGCGCCGGCCATCTCGCCGGACTCGGTCACCGCGAGATCGCCGTCATCGGCGAGGCCCCCGCGGTCTACGAACGGCACACCGGCTTCGCCGAGCGCACCCTGGCGGGCCTGCGCGGGCGCAGCGCCGAACTCGGCCTGCGGCTTCTGCACCGCCCCTGCGAGGGCAGCTACGCCGCCGTCTCCGCGACCCTCGCCCGGATCTACGACGAGCGCCCCGGCACGACCGCGTTCATCGTGCAGAACGAGGCCGCCACCGACCCGCTGCTCGCGCTGCTGCGCCAGCAGGGCCGCGCCGTCCCCGAGGACGTGTCCGTCGTGGCGATCTGCCCCGACCAGGTCGCCGCGCACGCCTCCGTACCCCTCACCTCGGTGGCCGTGCCCGCGCAGCGGATGGGGCAGTACGCCGTGCGGCAGGTCGTCGCCAAACTGGAGGGACGCGGTACGGACGAGGTCGTCCTGATCGCGCCCGAGCTGACCGTGCGCGAAAGCACGGGTCCCCGGGCGGCCGTGCCCGGGGACCCGCGTGACTGACGCCGAGGTGCCGGCTGTGCCTCAGCCGGAGGAGACGGTGAGGTTGTTGGTGGTGAAGTTCAGTCCGCCCGCCGACGAGGTCACCTCGTAGCCGAACTGGACGTCACCGATGGTCTCGTTGCCCCACCAGCCCTTGGTGTCCTTGATCCACTTGAGCACGGGAAGGATGTTCACCGTGCCGGAGGTGGAGTCCGACGTGCGCAGGAACGAGAACACGTCGTGGTACGAGCCGTCGGCGTTGACGACCCGGCCCTTGTGGACGTTCCAGCTGTGCCCCCCGAGCGTCACACTGCCCTGCGAGGTGCCGAGCGGGCCGACGGCACCGTTGTGGTTCATCCACAGCATGACTTCGAAGTCGTAGTCGCTGTCCCAGATGTCGTACGCGGTGTTGTACGCGCCGGACGAGGGCACGGTGACGTTGTAGCTGCTGGTGAGCGTGGTGAGGGAGGTGATCGACTTGTTGATCACCTTCTTGGAGTTGGGGTACGACTTGATGCCTCCCGTGTCGGGGTGATCGGCCCACACGCCCCACTGCGTGCCGGAGTTCGCCCAGGTGCACTGGGTGCCCGCGCCGGAGCCCCAGATGTTGTTGTAGAGGGTGTAGCCGTTCAGTGAGGTGTTGCCCCACTGGTCGCAGCTGTTCCAGACGGCGGCCTGTGCCGGAGCGGAGGCCGGCCCGATCGTGGCGCCGAGCGCCAGCGCGGGGGCGAGGAGCGCCGTCCGGAGCCTGCGGGCGGAACGTCGTCGTGTCATGGGGTGCCTTTCCATGGGGGGAGAACCCGGAACCGAGGCCGGGAGAACCGGGAGAACCGGGAGAACCGGGAGAACCGGGAGAACCGGGAGAACGGCGGAACGAGGGGGGACGGGGGCGGGGGAACGCGGGCTACCGAGGGCCCAGGGTGAGCACGCGGTCCTCACCGGCGACCAGTTCGAGGGGCCGGGAGCCGGCGGAGGTCCTCAGGTCGATCCGCACGGTGCGCGAGGGCCGCACCGTCGCGGTGCAGCCGTCCTCGTGCCACTCCAGGTCGACCTGTGCGCCGAACCGGGTCCGCACCCCGCGCACCGCCCCGCGTGGGAACCTCTTCGGGAGCGCGGGCAGCAGAACGAGACGGCCCGGTGTCGACTGGACGAGCATCTCGATGAGCAGGGCGGGCAGGGTGTGTGCCGCGTCGGCGTTGTAGACGTCGCGGCCGGGATAGTGCGAGCTCATCAACGACGCGTGGAAGAAGTCACCGCGCAGGACCCGGTCGAGGGCGCCCGCCGCCCGCTCGCCGTCGCGCAGCCGCGCCGCGATCAGCGCGTGGTGCAGATGGCCGTGGGCGGAGTCGTTCTCGGCCCCGCGCAGCTCCAGCGCACGGTGCGCCGCGCGGGCCAGGCCGGGCGTGTCGTAGGGATTGATCTCGCCGAGCGGCCACACCGGGTAGAGGTGGCTCAGATGGCGGTGGTCGTACGTCTCGGCCAGCCCCGGCCAGGCCCACTCCGCCAGGGCGCCGTCCTCGTTGACGCGGTAGTCGGGCAGGCGCTCGGCCAGGGCGGTGAGCCGGGCGGCCCGCTCCGGGTGGCACCGGGCCGCCGCGGTGAGCGCGTGGCGGGCGGCCGCGATGTCCATCGTCGCGTTCACCGTCCCCCAGCTCGCGTTGGAGGGACGGTTCTCGGGGGAGTACGAGGGGACGATCGCGATCCTGCCGTCGGGGCCGGTTCGGGTGAGGAAGTCCTCGTAGAACAGCGCCACCTCGCCGAGCGCGGCGGCCAGCCGGGCGTCGGTCGTGCCGGTGGTCTGCGCGTGTTCCACCAGCGGACGCAGCAGCCAGTCGGCCCCCGCCGTCCACAGATGCAGCGGGTACGGGCGCTGGAAGTGGTACGTGTGACCCGACGTGCCGTCCGAGTGGGAGGGGGCGACCACGCCCCGGGCCCCGAAGATCGCCCGGGCGTTGTCCCGCCAGTCCGCCAACTGGCCGTACACCAGAGCCGCGTGGGCCTCGGTGACCTCGGGAAGCGCCGCCGCGGCGGCGGACGCCGTCTGCAGGTTGAGGTTGGCGTTGGTCGTGAACGCCCCCGACCAGGCGGTGTTCCAGTCGGCGGTCCACAGACCCACCAGCCGTGGCGGCAGCATGCCGCTCGCGGAGAGCAGATGGTAGCGGCCGGCCGCGAAGAGCCGCTCGGCCAGAGCGGGGCTGTCCGGTCTGCGGAGCAGCTCGCTGCCGGGCAGCGCGCGGTCGGCGGGACTGCCGCCGAGGTCGAGGACGACCCGCTCGTACGCGCTCCGGTGCCGCTCCTCGTGGCGCGCCAGCAGCCGGGCGTACGCCTCGGCGGCCCCCGCGCCCTCCAGCAGGCCCCGCAACGACGCCGCCTCGGCGAGGATGTCCAGCTCCCCCGTGTGCCGGCGCACCCGTGTGAGCAGCAGCATCCCGGTGGCCCCCGCCACCCGGACGCCCTCCCGGGAGACCGAGGCGCAACCGTCCGCGACGACCAGGGTGACCCCCGTGAACGACAGCTCAGTGCCGGGATAGCGGGCGCGCAGGGTGAGCAGCGCGCCCTCCGGCGTGAGCACCGTGGCCCGCCCGACGGACAGGGCGCCCGGCGCACCCGGCAGCCGCTCGTCCAGCGCCGCCGTGGCGGTGACCGGAGCCCCCGCCACGTACTGGACGACCACGTCGTCCGCCCGGGAGACGAACACCCGTCCGGTGCGGCCCGTGCGGCCGGAGCTCACCACACCGGTGGAGAAGTCGACGGCGCGCCGGCAGCCCGTCACCCGCTCCTCGGCCTCCCGGCGCACCCGTACCTGGAACGCGGGGTGGAACGCGCCGACCCAGCGCAGCTCGCGGCCGTCCGTGAACCCCTCGGCCGCTGCCGTGTCACCGGCCAGCAACCGGTCCTGCACCCCGCTCAGCTCGGCGGCCAGCCGGGGCGGCGAGGAGCCGGCCCGGTCCACCGGCCGCACCAGCGCGTGATGGTTCACGACGACCCGCTCGTCGTCCGGATCGCCCCTCACCATCGCGCCGTGGCGGCCGTTGCCGGTGAGGTAGGCGTCCTCCCAGCGGCCGGCGGGCGCGTTCTCCCACGTGCCGTGCACCGGCGCGTCACGGCCGGGGGAGGGGGCCGGGGTGACGAGCGGGGACGGTCCTCCGGCCGGGGACGCCGGGACGCCGCCGGTCACCGGGCGGTCCCCGACGCGACCGCCCGCCCCGCCGCCGTCTCCCGCAGAACCGCCACGCCGAAGCGCTCCAGTTCCATCGGGCCGGCCACCTCCGCTCCCGTCAGCAGGTCATGGTGCGTCCCCGGCACGGTCACCGTGACCGGCTCCCGGCCGTGGTTCAGCACGAACAGCAGCTCGCCCCGGCGCACCGCCTCCACCCCCTCGGGCAGCCCCTCCACCACCGGCCGTACCCCCGCCTCCTCGGCGATCCCGGCGAGCAGCGCGCGCAGGGCCGGGGGAGAGGGGAGCGTGGACACGTACCAGGCGCGGCCCGCACGCAGCACCGCCGCGAGCCCGTCGAGCTCACCGCCGCGGTACGCCGCCACCACCTCGCCGCCGTCGGTCGACAGCTCCTCCGACCACAGGGTCGCGTCGAAACCGTCGCAGGACACGCTCTCATCCGGGTCCAGCGGCCACCATTCGTGGACCGTCCCGATCCCGAGCAACGCCCGCAGCCGCGCGTCCATCCCGCCCTCCCGCACCCGGTCGTGCTCGTCGGCGACGCCGGTGAAGAAGCCGCAGACGAGCGTCCCGCCGCCCCGCGCGTACGAGACGAGGTTGTCGATCGCCGTGTCGGTGAGCAGGTAGAGATGGGGCACGACGACCATCCGGTAGCCGCGCAGGTCGTGCTCGGGGTGGGCGAAGTCGGTGGCGAGGCCGGATTCCCACAGCGCCCGGTGCCAGGCGCGGACGAGCCGCTGGTAGTCGACCTCGCGGGAGGGCCGACCGTCCTGCTGTCCGGCCCACCAGGAGTTCCAGTCGTGCAGGACGGCGATGCCGGCGGTCGCGCGGGTGCCGACCACGTCCTCCAGGAGGGCCAGTTCGGCGCCGATCCGTTTGACCTCCTGGAAGGTGCGGCCCCGCTCGCCGGCGTGCGAGAGCATCCCCGAGTGGAACTTCTCCGCCCCCTGCCGGGACTGGCGCCACTGGAAGTAGCAGACGGCGTCGGCGCCACGGGCGACGGACTGCAGCGACAGCAGCCGGTTCAGGCCGCGGGGCTTGGGGTGGTTGACTTCGCGCCAGTTGACCGGTCCGGCCGCCTGCTCCATCAGCATCCAGGGGCCCCGCGCCTGCGACCGGGTCATGTCACCGATCATGGCGTTGTACTGGCCGCCGAGCGGGTCCTTCGGGTCCGGGTAGATGTCGACGGACACGACGTCCTCCTCGGCCGACCAGGCCCAGGCGTCCTGGCCCGACCAGAACGGCATGAAGTTGGTGGTCACCGGCACGAGCGGGGTGTGCCGGGCGACGATGTCGCGCTCGGCGACGTAGCACTCCATCAGCGCGTCGGACGTGAACCGCCTGAAGTCCAGCTCCTGGGCGGGATTGCGCCTGTACTGGGCGCGGCGGGGAGGGATGATCTCCTCCCAGTCGTCGTAGCGCTGGCTCCAGAAGGCGGTGCCCCACGCCTCGTTGAGCGCCTCCACCGTGCCGTGCCGGGCGCGCAGCCAACGGCGGAAGTGCGCGGCCGTCTCGTCGCACCAGCAGTGCGTGCAGTACTCGTTGTTGATGTGCCACATGGTGAGCGCCGGGTGACCGGCGTATCGCGCCGCCAGGTCCTCGGTGATGGCCGCCGCGTACCTCCGGTAGGTGGGCGAGCTGGCGCAGAACTGCTGGCGCGAACCCCACCACACCGTCTGCCCGTTCTCGTCGCGCGGCAGCGTCTCCGGGTGACGGGCACCCATCCAGGGCGGCGGCGAGGCCGTCGGGGTGGCCAGCACCACACCGACCCCGTGTCCGTGGGCCAGGTCCGTCAGCCGGTCCAGCCAGCCGAAGTCCCGTGCCCCCGGGCGCGGTTCGATTTTCGCCCAGGAGAAGACACCGACCGTCACGGAGTTGACGCCCGCCTCCCTCATCAGCCGGAAGTCCTCGGTCCAGGTCTCCTCCGGCCACTGCTCGGGGTTGTAGTCGCCGCCGAAGACCGGGCGGCCGCGGGTCGCGTCGTCGAGCGAGGGCATCAGAGCGGGTCTCCGTACTGGATGCCACGGCCGTTGGTGCCCAGGTACACCCGGCCGTGGACGCGGGGGTCACCGGTGATGACCTCACCGGTCCAGCCCCACTGGTGGGCGTCGTCGTTGATCCGGATCCAGCTGCGCGCACCGTCGTCGGAGCGGTACACGCCCACGAAGTCGTCGACGGCGCCGGTCTGGAAGACGGCGGGATACCCGGCGCCCGGGGCCGCCTTGCCGAAACCCAGGGCGTAGGACGCCCAGCAGCTGGACACCTTGGTGAAGGTGCGTCCGGCGTCGACCGAGCGGTAGAGGCCGTTCCTCTTGGCCGACAGCCAGAGATCGCCGTGTCGCCCAGGGGCGGCGGCGATCCTGAACTGCGCATCGCCGGAGGGCAGTCCGGTGGCACCGGCCGTGAAGGTGGCACCGCCGTCGGTGCTGACGTACACGCTTCCCGAGTCGGTGTCGTACGCGTAGAAGCGCGTCGGGTCGACCGGGTCGGCGACCGGGGCGGCGCCCTTGGGGAAGGAGGGGACCTCGCTCCAGGTGGCCCCGTTGTCGAGTGACCGGTGCGCGGCGTGACGGGTGCCGTCCCAGTGCGCGAAGGACCAGAGCAGTGCCGCTCCGTCGGCACTGGTGGCGATCGGCCCCGGGGCGTCCTTGGCGAGGGCGGGCTGGGCGGCGAAGGGCGCCCAGGTCCGGCCGCCGTCGGTGGAGTACGCGCCGTTGCCGTGGTCGCCCCAGCCCGTCCGGACGACGTACGACGGCCTCGACGCGGCCTGGGCCAGCCCGGTCGCCGACCCGAACACGGGGTTCGCCGCCATGCCGCGCGAGGGCGACGACGTGAGCCGCTCGTGGTACATCACGCCGATGTCGCCCAGCCCGCTGAGCAGATGCGCCCGACCGGACGGCGGCGAGATCAGCTGGCGTACGGCCGACTCCTCCAGCCCGCGGCTCCACGGCTCCCAACGGCGCAGGTCGCGGGTGGCGTAGAGGGTCGCCCCCGTCCCGTACACCAGGTGCTTCGAATCGAACGGGTCGAGGGCGAGCGCCTGGATCCACCAGCCGAACTTCGGCTCGTCCCCGCCCCACCTGAGGAAGGGCGTCTCGGACACGTCGAAGACGGCGGACTCCTTGAGGGACACCCAGGTGGCTCCGCCGTCCGTGGACCGCAGGAGCGTGTCGACCGCGCCCCAGCGGTTGTTGGTGGAGACGACCACGGTGCCGGGGCGCCGGACGTCGACCGCGACGCCGCCGTACCCGAAGGTGTCGCCTGGCCCGGGCCGGACGGGTGTCACATCGGTCCAGCCCCCGGTCGTCGTGTCGAGCCTGTGCACCGAGCCGTCGGACTGGCCGTTGGGCCCCGGCGCGTCGGCGTACGTCACGTACAGGCAGCGCGTGGCGGTGTCGTAGGCCGCGCGGAGCGGGACCTTCGCCGAGGTGCCGGAGGGACGCCCCGGCACCGCCTCCCAGCCGTCGCCGGCCGTGCGGAACAAGGCGCCGTCGCCGTCGCCCCAGCCGGCGTAGACGGTGCGCCCCGCGGCGACGAGGAACGTCACGCCCTGACCGGTCGCCGAACCGGTGGCGGGGAAGGCGGCGGACGCCCAGGTGGCGCCACGGTCGCGCGAGGTGAGCAGCCCGTCGTGGCGGGTGCCCAGCCACAGGGTGGCGCTGTCGCGCGGATCGACCAGGAGCCGCTCCCCGGCGCCGCGCCCGTCCTCGTTGGCGCCCAGCTTCACGGTGAGATCCGTGCGCGCCCAGGTGGCCCCCCGGTCGTCGGAACGGAGTACGGCGCCGTTCCCGGACCAGGGCTGGGAGTACGTACCCACGGCGAGGTAGAGCCGGTCGGGGTGGGCGGGGTCGACCGCCATGGCCTCGACTCCGAGGAGGTTCCAGTCGTCCCAGCCGAGATGGTCGGTGAGCGGCGTCCAGCGCGCGGTCCGGTCGTCCCAGCGGTAGGCGCCGCCGATGTCGGTACGGGCGTACGCCAGTCCGCGCACGCGGGGATGGAAGAGCACTCCGGTGATGAATCCGGTGCCGCCGATGACCGCGGTGCGCCAGCGGTACGGGCGCGCGGCGCCGGAGACGGTTCCCGACGCCGGGGGCCGGGCGGCCGGGGCCGCCTGGGCCCCCGGCCCGAGGGCGGGTACGGCGACGAGCGCGGCTGAGGCCGCGCCGCCGACGATCACGGAGCGTCTGCTCGGCGGAGAGGGGCGCATGGCATGCCTCGATCTGTGGGAGAGGTGGCGAGGGACGGCGGGGCGGGGGACGTCACGGGGGCGAGGAGCGGCCGGACTGTCGACGTCTGCCGGGGCGGGGGATGGTCACGCCCCGGCAGACGTCCGCGCGCGGGCCGCCCGCCCCGGATGCCGGGCGGCGGCGTACGGGCGGCCGGTCAGCCCTTGACCGCGCCCGTGAGCATGCCCTTCTTGAAGTGCTTCTGGACGAAGGGCGACGCGATCGCGACCGGCACCAGGGCCAGCACCATGACGGCCATCTGCACCGACAGCGGCGACAGCTGGTTCGTCTTGATCAGCTGACCGAGCCCGGTCGGGGGCTCCTGCTTCTGCACGATCTGGATCATGACGTTCTGGAGCGGCATCATCTCCTGGTCGGTGAGGTAGATGGAGGCGTTGAACCACGCGCTCCAGTACCCGACCGCGTAGAACAGCGCGATCACGGCGAGCACGGCCCGGGACAGCGGCATGACGATCTGCCACAGGATCCGCAGGTCTCCGGCCCCGTCGATCCGGGCGCTGTCGACCAGCTCCTGCGAGATGTTCATGAAGAACGCCCGCAGCACCAGGATGTTGAAGACGCTCACCGCGCTCGGCAGGATCAGCGCGAGATACGTGTCGGTCAGCCCCAGGGCCTGCACGAGCAGATAGGTCGGGATCAGTCCGGCGCCGAAGAACATCGTCGCGAGCAGCGTCATCAGCATCCAGCGGTGCCCGACCGATCCGCTGCGCGACAGGCCGTACGCGCACAGCACCGACACCGTCATGCTGAACAGCGTCCCCACGACCGTGACACCCAGGCTCACCAACGCGGCCCGCTGGACCTGGCCGCCGCCCAGCAGTTCCCGGTAGGCCACGAAGGTGATGTCCTTGGGGACGACCACCAGCCCGCCTGCCTCGGTGATCGCCGCGGGGGTGGACAGGCTGGTGAC
Organism: Streptomyces sp. SP18CS02; assembly: GCF_036322365.1. Classification (NCBI taxonomy): domain Bacteria; kingdom Bacillati; phylum Actinomycetota; class Actinomycetes; order Kitasatosporales; family Streptomycetaceae; genus Streptomyces; species Streptomyces sp. SP18CS02. Next base: position 21,288 of record NZ_JAQYXC010000306.1, on the reverse strand, counting down.
GATCACGATCCACAGCGGGAAGAGGATCGCCAGGCAGGCGGCCGCCAGCGCGATGGCCTTGCCCGCCAGTCCGGCTCTGCCCGGGGCCTCCTCCCAGACCGGGCGGGGCGGGGCGGCCCAGCGGCCCGGCTTCTTCCCGGGACCCGCAGTCACGGACGTCACTTCTTGTACACCCCCTGCTCGCCCATGAGATGGGCGACCTTGTTGGCCGCGTAGACGAGCCCCAGCCCGACGACACCCTTGATCAGCCCGGCGGCCGCCGCATAGCTGAAGTCCTGATTGCGGATGCCGTTCCACCACACATAGGTGTCGAGCACCTCCGCGGCGTCGAGTCCCACGGCGTCCCGCTGGAGCAGGAGCTGCTCGAAGCCGACCGTGAGGGCGTCACCGACGCGCAGCACCAGCAGCAGCGCGATCACCGGCCGCAGTGCGGGCAGCGTCACGTGCCACATCCGCCGCCAGCGCCCGGCCCCGTCCATGGCGGCCGCCTCGTACAGGTCGTTGCTGACGGAGGACAGCGCGGCGAGGAAGACGATGATGCCCCAGCCGGCGTCCTTCCAGATGCCTTCCGACGTGACCAGGAACTTGAAGATCCCCGGATCGGTCATCAGGTCGAAACCCTCGACGCCGTGGCGGCGCAGCGTCTGGGCGATGATCCCGGCGCCGCCGAACATCTGCTGGAAGACGGTGATGACCAGCACCCAGGAGAAAAAGTGCGGCAGGTACATGATCGCCTGGGCCACGGCTCGTACCCGGGGCCGGATGATGCTGTTGATCAGCAGCGCCAGCAGGATCGGTACCGGGAAGAAGAGCACGAGCTGGAGGAGGAACAGGACGAGGGTGTTCTCCACCGAGCGCCAGAAGGCCGAGTCGGCGAAGACCCGCTCGAACTGTTCGAGCCCGACCCAGGGGCTCTCCAGCATGGCGACGAAGCCGTTGTCGCTGAGGTACGGGTCGTAGTCCTGGAAGGCCACGACGTTGCCGAGGACCGGTATGTAGGTGAAGACCAGGACCAGCAGCAGGGCGGGCGCGGTCATCAGGACCAGTGTGCGGTCCCGGCGGAACCGGACCGCCAGGGGCACCTTCGCGCCGCGCCCGCCCTTCCGTCCTCCCCGGTCCGTCCCCGTGCTCTGTCCGCTCTGTCCGCCCCCGGCCGCGCCGGCCGTCCCGGCTTCCCGGGCGCCTCCGGCCTGTCCGGCGTCCTGGCCGGGCGGTGCCGAGGTGTTCCCCGACCGCCGGGCCGGGGCCGTCGCGGCCACGGCGGACGCCGCCGTCGACCCGGGCGGCCGCGCGCCGGGTACCGCGTTGTGCTGCGACACGGTTCTCTCCTCGCGTGTCGGTGCGTCAGTTGGCCGCGGAGCCGGTGTCGTCGAGCAGCTTGCGGTACCAGTCCCGCAGCTGGTCACCGCCCCTGCTCTTCCACTCGGACACGGCCTGCTGCACATCGGCGACCTTCTTGCGGCCCCGCACGACGTCGTCCTCCAGTTGCTCGAAGTCGTCGGCCAGGTTGGTCCAGCGGCTGGGCTCGGTGACGGTCAGCCCGTAGAAGGACGTCTTCCGGGTGAAGGCGCCCATGCGCTGCTGCCACTCGACCTGGAGCCGTGTGATGTCCGGCCGGTCGGGGTGGGCGACGTACGCGGCGGGGTCGCCCAGATAGTCGAAGGCGCCCATGACCTGGAGGTTGCCGGTGTCGTTCTTGACCGGCAGGCCCTTCCGCAGTGTGTAGTGGGTGCCTTCGACGCCGTAGTCGGTGAGCATCCGCTCCCGGGTGCCGTAGGGGGCGGCGCAGAAGTCGGCGATGGCGAGGACGTCCTTGATGACCGTCTCCGACGCCTTCCTGCTGACGAAGGACCAGATGTTCGCCGGCTGGGTGGCGTAGAGCCGCGGAGCCGAGCCGTCATGGCCGAAGAGGTCCATCGCGCCCATCGTGAAGCCGGGGTTCTGGGCGGCCTGCTCGACCGACTTGGTGTACCAGTGGGAGAGGTCCTGGTTGTAGACGAGCACCTGGCCCGAGGTGAACCGGTTGCCCCCGTCGCCCTGCGCCGCCTTGCTGTCCGGGTGGACCACATTGGCCGCGTACAGCTTGCGCACCCACTCCAGGGCTTCCAGGTACTCCTCGGTCTCGATGCGGTTGACCAGTTTGCCGTCGGCCATGTTCCACCACAGCGCCTTGTCCCCGCCCGGCAGTACGCCGAACATGTTGAAGGCCGTCCACTTCATGTCGTCGCAGGCCCACACCTTCGCCTTGGCGGCGGTCGCCTCCTTCGCCCAGGCGAGGAACTCCGCGGCACTCCTCGGCAGCCGGTAGCCCTGCTTCTCGAAGATGTCCTGCCGGTAGAAGGGGACGATGTTGACGACGTTCGAAGCGGGCATCGGGATGCCCCGCAGCGCACCCCCGAAGAGGGAACGCTGCCACGCGTCGGTCGGTACGGCGGCCAGATTGGGGTAGTCCTTGACCTTGTCCCCGGAGAGGTACGGGCCCAGGTCGGCGAACTTGGCGTTGACGGCGCTCGGGATCTTCCCGGTGAGGTTCCAGGCGGGCACGACCACCACATCGGGGATGTCGCTCGACGCGAGGACCGCGCCCAGCTTCTCGTCGTAGGTGTTGCCGTCCTGGTTCTGCCAGACGGTGGTGACGCCGATCGCGTCGTCCATCGCCCTGTAGTAAGGGTTGTCGTTCTTCGGCGGGCTGCCCCACAGCGGCGCCATGACCCTGATACGGCTTCCGCCGCCCGCCTTCCCGGCCACCGACGCCTTCAGCCGGGTCGTGGCGATCGCCCGGGTGAATCCGGCCGGTGAGCCGTTCTTGGAGGGGATGTCGGGAGCGACCACGTCACGCGCCACGAAGGTCGGAAGGATCTTCTGCGCGTCCTTGCCCGACGTGGTGCCGTCCTTCTTCTCGCTCTGCGAACCCCCGCAGGCGGCGAGCAGCGGCATACCGCCGGCCACCGCTACCCCGGCGAGTGCCGTGGAGCCGAGGAAGCCCCTCCGGCTCGTGACGGAGCCCAGGCCCGGGCCCGGGACGGAGGAGGAGTTCGGCGTCATTGCACAACCCTTCATGGCGCGCCAGGACACCCGGCGGCGTCCGCCGGTCGGCTGCGGTGTCTGAGGTGGAACTGGCGTAACGGACTCATCCGAAGCAGGCGTTGAGGTGCGCGGCCGAGGTCGGCCGCGTCAGGTCGTCGAAGCGCTTCGATGTTGCTGCGAGGTTAAGTGAACGAAACCGGCCGCACAAGAGCCGATGCCAACATTCCTCGGGGCTCCGGAGAGTGGTTGACAGTGTTCCGATCCCGGTGGATGACGAGTTGTTGACCGGATGTGTCTTGACAGTCGAGGTCGCGGAGCCAGAGCATCGAAGCGCTTCGAAAGATCGCTCCCGGACATCCGCAAGGGGAACCGCACGTGACCACAGACCGGCCGCCGTTCCGCGACCCGAACCTGCCCGTGGCCAGGCGCGTCGACGATCTGCTCGGGCGACTGACGCCCGACGAACGGATCGCGATGCTGCACCAGTTCGGCCCCGCGGTGGACCGCTGGGGCGTCGCGGCCTTCCGTACCGGCCAGGAAGCCCTGCACGGCGTCGCCTGGATGGGGCCGGCGACCGTCTTCCCCCAGGCCGTCGGCCTCGGCGCGACCTGGAACGACGCCCTCGTCCGCCGCGTCGGCGCCGCCGTCGGCGACGAGGTGCGCGCTCTGCGCGCCCGCGACGACAGGACCGGCCTCAACGTCTGGGCGCCGACGGTCAACCTGCTGCGCAACCCCCTGTGGGGCCGTGGGGAGGAGGGCTACTCCGAGGACCCCGCCCTGACCTCCGCCATCGCCGTCGCCTACACCCGCGGCCTGCGCGGCGACCACCCCCACTACTGGCGGACCGCACCCGTCCTCAAGCACTGGCTCGCCCACAACAACGAGACGGACCGGGACACCACGTCCTCCTCCGTGCGTCCGCGGGTCCTGCACGAGTACGACCTGCGGGCCTTCCGGGGCGCCGTCGAGGCCGGCGGTGTCGCCGGTGTCATGCCCGCGTACAACCTGGTCAACGGCCGCCCCAACCACCTCTCGCCCTATCTGGCCGAGCACCTGCGCACCTGGACCGCACAGGAGCTGCTGGTCTGCTCCGACGCGGGCGCGCCCAGCAACCTCGTCGACTCCGAGCACTACTTCGACACCCACGAGGAGGCCACGGCGGCCGCCCTGCGCGCAGGTGTGGACAGCTTCACCGACCACGGCACCGACAGTTCGACGATCGTCGCCCGGCTCCGGGGCGCCCTCGCCCAGGGGCTGATCGACCCGTCGGACATCGACACGGCCGTACGCCGCCAGCTCCACGTCCGCTTCTCGCTCGGCGAGTTCGACCCGGAGCTCGACCCGTACGCCCGGGTCACGGCGTTCGACACCGACAAGCACCGGCAGCTCGCCCGGGAAGCCGCCGAACAGGCGGTCGTCCTCCTCACCAACGACGGCCTGCTGCCCCTCGACCCCGCCGCCGGCCGGCGCGTCGCCGTCGTCGGACCGCTCGCCGACGAGTGCAAGCTCGACTGGTACAGCGGCGCCCTGATCCACCGGTCCAGCCCGCTCGACGGCCTGCGCGCACGCTTCGGCACCGAGAACGTCATCCACGCCGACGGCGCCGACCGGGTCCGGCTGCGCTGCGCGGCGGGCCTGCTGCGGGTGCCCGAAGGCGATGCCTCCACCCGGGCGCGCGGCTCCGAGGGCGCCCTCGACCCGGCCCTGATCGCCGGCCGTACCGACCTGTCGCCGCTCGGGCTCGACGACCGGGGCAGCGAGTTCGCCCTCACCGACTGGGGCGGCGGGGTGCTGACCCTGCGCGCCCCGGACGGCCGCTATCTCTCGGTCGCCGACGACGGCCTGGTGAGAGCCTCCGCCGACCAGCCGGGCGGCTGGGTCGTCCAGGAGACGTTCAGGCTCGAACCGCACGGTGAGGGGCACCTCCTCCGGCACATCGCAACGGGTGGATACGTCTGTGTCGCCGCCGACGGCGTGAAGGTTGCCGACCGGGGAGAGATCTTCTCGGTCGAGACCGCCGAGCGGGGTGAGGAGGCGGTGGCGCGGGCCGCCGCCGACGCGGACGTCGTCATCGTCGTGGCGGGCAACGACCCCCACATCAACGGCCGCGAGACCGAGGACCGCACCACCCTCGCCCTGCCCGCGGCCCAGGACCGGCTGTGGCGCGCCGCCCGCGCCGCCAACCCCCGTACCGTCCTCGCCCTCGTCTCGTCCTACCCCTACGCCGTGCCGGACGCCGTGGCCGAGCTGCCCGCGGTGCTGTGGACCGCGCACGGCGGGCAGGCGGCGGGCACCGCGCTCGCCCGGGTCCTCGCGGGTGACGTGTCACCCGCCGGGCGGCTGCCCCAGACCTGGTACGCGGCCGACGCCGACCTTCCCGGCCTGCTGGACTACGACATCATCGGCAGCCGCCAGACGTACCTCTACTTCGACGGCACGCCGCTGTTCCCGTTCGGCCACGGTCTGACGTACGCGTCCTTCGCCTACACCGCTCTGACCGCCGAGAGGGACGAACAGGCCGGCCAGGACGCGAGCACGGTGCGCGTCGCCTTCACGGTCACCAACACCGGCGCGGTCGCCGCCGACGAGGTCGCGCAGCTCTACCTGCGCGCGCTCGCCCCCTCCGTGCCCCGTCCGTTGCGCGAACTGGTCGGGCACCGCCGAGTCCACCTCGCTCCCGGCGCCGGACAGCGGCTCGAGTTCGAGGTGCCCGCCCGGGCCTTCGGCTTCTGGGACGTCGCACACGGGCGGTGGGCCGTGGAGCCCGGGGAGTACGAGCTGCTCGCCGGAGCGTCCAGCCAGGACATCCGGCTGACCGCCACCGTACGGCTCGACGGTCCCGCCCTCGGCCCCCGGCCCGTCCTGGAGCGGGGGATCGCCGCCGTGGACTTCGACGAACAGCACGGCACGGCGATCGCCGACCGCGCCCGGGTCTCCGGCGACTGCGTGACGCCGGTCGACGGGCGGGCGGGTGAACTGCTCTTCCGGGCGTGTGACTTCGGCGCCGGATCCGGGGGCGTCAGCGTCGAGGTCTCCGGCGGCGGCACCGTCACGGTGGCCCCTTCCGGCGGCGCCCCCTCGGTCACCGTCGACGTACCGCCGACCGGTGGGGTGTACGACTACACCACCCTGGACGCCGCACTCGACGTCGCGGGCGTCCACGATCTGCGCGTCACCCTGACCGGCACGGTACGTCTCGCGTCCCTCGTCTTCCGGGGTGCGCCGGGCGCCTGACGGAGGCCGGGACACGACAACGCCCCCGGGCGGGCGCCGTGGAGCGCTCGCCCGGGGGCGTATGCCGATCGGCCCGGCACTGCGGACCGTGGGGCGGCGAGGAGCCGCCTCGTCTAATGCGGTCAGCCGACGTTCCAGAAGGCCGCGTCGAAGTCGTGCACCACGACCTCACCCGCCTTCACGAAGGTGCCGTTCAGCCACCCGCCGGCGACGCCGCCGTACCAGGCGTCCTTGTCGTTGTACTTGCCGGTGCCGGACTTGGAGGACTTCTCCTCCTTGGACGACTTCTCTTCCTTGGAGTCCTTCTCCTCGTACCGGCTGGTATCGGACGCGGAATCCTTCTTGTGGTGCCGGCCTTCCTTGGAGTCGGCTTCCTTCTCCTGCTGCCGGCCGGTGTCGGACTTCGACGTGTGGTTGTCGTGCCGCCGGCTGCCGTCGGCGTCGGCCGGGAGGGCAGCCGCGGGGGCGGCGGCCATGAAGCCGGCGGCCGTCACAGTGGCCAGGGCGATCGATATACGGCGAAGCATGGGTTCTCCTTCGAGGTGAGAGGGACTCGCCACGACTCTTCACCAGCCGTCCGCACCTCGCATGTCGAGGCGTACGGCCGAGTGTGCCGGCCGGAGCCACCCGGGTGATGCCCCGCCCGACGGCGGCCCGCCCCGCCGTGCCCGCCGGACACCGGGCCCGGTGCCTCGGCGGCCGCCTTCCTCAGGAGACGTCGCGCACCGGGCCCGCCGGGTCCGGTGCGGCACGCGGGCGACCCGGGCGCCGACGGGGCGCCCGGGTCGCGGAACGGCGTGCTGCCGCGCTCAGCGTGCCGAGAAGCTGTGCACCGTCGTCGACCGGTAGGTGCGACCGGGCCGCAGCACCGTGGAGGGGAACGACGGCTGGTTGGGGGAATCGGGGAAGTGCTGGGTCTCCAGGCACAGACCGTCGCCCTGCCGGTAGGTCCGCCCCGAAGGCCCCGCGAGCGTGCCGTCGAGGAAGTTCCCCGAGTAGAACTGCACCCCCGGCTCACTCGTGGCGATTCTCATGGTGCGCCCCGATCCCGGGTCGCGCAGCGACGCGAATCCCTCCGGGCGCTCCGTGACGCCCTTGTCGAGCACCCAGTTGTGGTCGTAGCCCTTGGCCAGCACCAACTGCGGGTGCGCCGTGCGGATGTCCCGGCCCACCGGCTTGCCGTGCCGGAAGTCGAACGGCGTACCCGCCACCTTCGCCAGCTCACCGGTCGGGATCGAAGTGGCGTCGGTCGGGGTGTAGCGGGAGGCGGCCAGCCTCAGCTCATGACCGAGGATGTCACCGCTGCCCTCACCGGCCAGGTTGAAGTACGTGTGGTTCGTCAGGTTCACCACGGTGGCCCGGTCGGTGGTCGCCGCGTAGTCGATCCGCCAGTCGCCGCGCGCCGTCAGGGTGTAGGTCACAGTGACCCCGAGCGTGCCCGGATAGCCCATCTCGCCGTCGCCGCTCACGTACCGCAGCACCAGCCCCACCTCGGCGGGGCCGGTGAACGGCTCGACGTCCCACACCCGCTTGTCGAAGCCCTTCGCCCCGCCGTGCAGGCTGTTGGCGCCGTCGTTGACGGACAGCTGGTGCGCCGTGCCGTCCAGGGTGAAACGGCCGCCCGCGATGCGGTTGCCGTACCGGCCGATCAGCGCCCCGAAGAAGGTGGTGGCGCCCACGTAGTCGTCGAGGTCGTCGAACCCCAGGGAGACATTGGTGTACCGGCCCCTGCGGTCCGGTATCTCCAGGGACTGGACGATGCCGCCGTACGACAGCACCTTCATCCGCGTGCCGCCGTTCTCCAGCGACCAGCGGTACACCTTCGTTCCGTCGGGCAGGGTGCCGAAGAGCTCCCTCACCGGCGTGCGGCCCCCGGCGGTGCCGGCGCCGCCCGGTACGCGGGAAGGGGCCGAGGCGTGTGCGGCGCCCCCCGCGGCGGCGGTCAGCCCCGTGGCGGCCGCGGCCGCCAGTACCGTGCGTCTGCTCGTTTCCATCTGCGGCTCCAGAAGAAGGGAATCAGAAGTGGAACGGGGCCGTGAGAGGCCCTACTTGCCGGCCTTGCGCTTGTTCCAGACGTCGAACCCGACCGCGGCCAGCAGCACCAGTCCCTTGATGACCTGCTGGTAGTCGGTCCCGATGCCGACCAGCGACATGCCGTTGTTGAGGACGCCGAGCACCAGGCCGCCGATCACGGCCCCCATCACCGTGCCGACGCCGCCGCTCATCGAGGCGCCGCCGATGAACGAGGCGGCGATCGCCTCCAGTTCGAAGTTGAGCCCGGCCTGCGGGGTGCCCGCGTTGAGCCGTGCGGCGTAGACGCAGCCGGCCAGCGCCGCCAGAACGCCCATGTTGACGAAGACGAGGAAGGTGACCCGCTTGTCCTTGACGCCCGACAGCTTGGCGGCCGCCTTGTTGCCGCCCAGCGCGTACACATGGCGGCCGATGACCGCGTTGCGCATGACGTAGCCGAGGCCGATCAGCAGCGCGCACATGATCAGCATCACCACGGGCACGCCGTGGAAGCTGGCCAGGGTCAGGGTGAACGCGACCACCGCGGCGACGATCGCCGTGCACTTGAGCGCCCAGACGCCGGGCGGCAGGACGTCCAGCTCGTAGGCGAGCTGGCGGCGGCGGTCGCGCCACTCCCGCAGCATCAGGAGGACCACGGCGAGCAGCCCGAGGACGAGGGTGGGGTTGTGGTACTGGGTGTAGGGCCCCATCTCCGGGATGAAGCCCTTGGCGAGGTTCTGGAAGCCGTCCGGGAACGGGGCGAGGGACTGGCCCTCCAGCACGATCTGCGTCAGACCGCGGAAGAGCAGCATGCCCGCCAGGGTCACGATGAACGACGGGATGCCGAGGTAGGCGATGAAGAAGCCCTGCCACGCCCCCGCCACCGCGCCGATGAGCAGCGACAGCACCAGTGCCAGGACCCAGGGCATGTCGTGTTTGACCATCATCACCGCCGACATGGCGCCGACGAAGGCGACCAGGGAGCCGACGGACAGGTCGATATGGCCGGCGATGATGACGATCATCATGCCCACGGCCAGAATGAGGATGTAGCCGTTCTGCTGGATCAGGTTGGAGACGTTGTTCGGCAGCAGCAGTGTGCCGTCGGTCCAGATCTGGAACAGGACGATGATGAACGCCAGGGCGATCAGCATGCCGTACTGGCGCATGTTGCCGCGCAGCCCCTGCAGCAGCAGCGCGCCGGTGGACGGATGCGCGGACGGCGCCACGGATCCGTCCTTCGGGGGAGTGGTCGTGGTGGTCATGGCGGCCCTCAGCTTCTGTTCATGGTCATCTGGCGCATCAGCAGTTCCTGGGTGGCCTCGGCCCTGCCGAGCTCACCGGTCAGCCGGCCCTCGGCCATCGTGTAGATCCGGTCGCACATCCCCAGCAGCTCCGGCAGTTCGGAGGAGATGAACAGCACGGCCTTGCCCTGTGCGGCGAGTGCGTCGATGACGGTGTAGATCTCGTACTTGGCGCCGACGTCGATCCCGCGCGTCGGCTCGTCGAGGATCAGCACCTCGGGATCGGCGTGGATCCACTTGCTGAGGACGACCTTCTGCTGGTTGCCGCCCGACAACCGGCCCACCTGCTCGAAGACGGTGGGCGCCTTGATGTTCATGGTCGTGCGGTAGCGCTCGGCGACCCGGCGCTCATGATGCTCGTCGACCACTCCCCGGCGCCGCATGCCGGGCAGCGACGCGAGGGAGATGTTGCGGTTGATGTTGTCGATGAGGTTCAGGCCGTACTGCTTGCGGTCCTCGGTGACGTAGGCGATGCCCGCCTCGACGGCGGCGGGCACGGTCCTGGTGGCCACTTCCCGGCCCCCCACCTCGACGGTCCCGGCGACGTACTGCCCGTAGCTGCGGCCGAAGACCGACATGGCGAGCTCGGTGCGGCCCGCGCCCATCAGCCCGGCGATGCCGACGATCTCCCCGCGCCGCACGCTCAGGGACACGTCGTCGACGACCTTGCGCTGGTGGTCGACCGGATGGCGGACGGTCCAGTTCCGTACGCTCATCGCCACGTCGCCGGCGTCCTCGCCCGTGTAACGGGTGCGGTCGGGGAAGCGCTGGTCGAGGTCGCGGCCGACCATGCCGCGGATGATCCGGTCCTCGGACAGCCGGGGCCGCGCCTCGGGCGTCTCCCGCACGGTCAGGGTCTCGATGGTCCGCCCGTCGCGCAGGATCGTCACCGCGTCCGTGATCCGCCGGATCTCGTTGAGCTTGTGCGAGATGATGATGCTCGCGATGCCCTGCTCGCGCAGTTCCAGGATCAGGTCCAGGAGCTTGCCGCTGTCCTCGTCGTTGAGCGCGGCCGTCGGCTCGTCGAGGATGAGCAGTTTCACCTCCTTGGACAGCGCCTTGGCGATCTCCACCAGCTGCTGCTTGCCCACGCCGATGTCGGCGACCGGTGTCTGCGGCTTCTCCCGCAGCCCGACCCGCTTCAGCAGCCGGTTCGCCTTGCGCAGAGTGTCGTTCCAGTCGATGATCCCGCGCGAGGTCTGCTCGTTGCCGAGGAAGATGTTCTCGGCGATGGACAGATACGGGACGAGCGCCAGCTCCTGGTGGATGATCACGATGCCGCGGCGCTCGCTGGCCCGGATGTCCCTGAAGGCCACGGGCTCGCCCTCGAAACGGATCTCGCCGTCGTAGGAGCCGTGCGGATGGACCCCGCTGAGCACCTTCATCAGTGTCGACTTGCCCGCGCCGTTCTCGCCGCAGATCGCGTGGATCTCCCCGGGCCGCACGGTCAGGTTCACATCGGAGAGCGCCTTGACGCCGGGGAACGACTTGGTGATCCCGCGCATCTCCAGTACGGGCCCGCTCACTTGAGCTGCCCGGCGGTGAAGTACCCCTCGTCGACCAGGAGCCGGGTGTTCGACCTGTCGATGCTGACCGGGTTCAGCAGGTAGGACGGAACGGTCTTCTCGCCGTTGTTGTAGTCCTTGACGTTGTTCACCTCGGGCTTCCTGCCGTTCAGCACAGCGTCGCCCATCCTCACCGCCTGCTCGGCGAGCTTGCGGGTGTCCTTGAAGACGGTCTGCGTCTGCTCGCCCCGGATGATCGACTTCACCGAGGCCAGCTCGGCGTCCTGTCCGGTGACCACCGGCAGCGGCTGGCCGGCCGTGCCGTAACCGGCGCTCTTGAGCGCGGAGATGATGCCGATGGAGATGCCGTCGTACGGCGACAGCACCGCGTCGACCCGGTCGTCGCCGTAGTTCTTGCTGATCAGGTCGTCCATCCGCTTCTGTGCGGTGCCGCCGTCCCAGCGCAGTGTGGTGGCCTGGTTCATCCGGCTCTGCTTGCTGCGCACGACGAGCCGGCCGCTGGCGAAGTAGGGCTGGAGCACCTTCATGGCGCCGTTCCAGAAGTACTTGGTGTTGTTGTCGTCGGGCGATCCCGCGAAGAGCTCGATGTTGTACGGCTCGCCCGCGCCCTTGACCGGTGCGCCGAGCTTCAGCTTGTCGACGATGTACCGGGCCTCCAGCTCGCCGACCCGTTCGTTGTCGAACGACGCGTAGTAGTCGACGTTCTCGGTGCCCATGATGAGCCGGTCGTAGGCGATCACCGGGATGCCCGCGTCATGGGCCCGCTGGAGCACCTCGGTGAGCGCGGAGCCGTCGATGGCAGCGATCACCAGCAGACTGCGCCCCTTGGTGATCATGTTCTCGATCTGGGCGATCTGGTTCTCGACCTTGTCGTCGCCGTACTGGAGGTCGGTCTCGTAGCCGGCCTTCCGGAACTGCGCGGCCATGTTCCTGCCGTCGGCGATCCACCGCTCCGAGGCCTTGGTGGGCATGGCCAGGCCGATGGTGCCGCCCTCACCCGCCTCGGCCTTGTAGCGGCTGCCGCCTCTGGCCTCCTGGCCGCAGGCGGTGAGCGAGAGGGTGAGCAGTGCGGCCACCGTGGCAGCCGCGGTCACGCGGGAGACGCGCATGGATCAGTTCCCTTCCGGGACGGGGAAACGCCGGAGTTCGCCCGGAGAGCGGGAGCCGAGCGGCGACATGCCGCCGTCCGCCCCGTGCCGGGCCAGCAGATCGAGGACCAGACGGCCGCGCCGTACCCGTTCGCGGGCGGTGGCCAGTGCCGTGTCGCGCAACTGCGCGCCATAGGGGTAGATGCCCGGGGAGCGGCTCAGTCCGAACTTCAGGTAGAGCGGAGCGCCGCGCCTGATCAGCTCGGCCGCCTCGTACATCCGGATGTAGCCCCCGAGGTCGTCGGGCGCCTCGACGTACATGTCCATCGGTGCCCGGCTGACCCGGCGGATCTCGGTGAGGTGGTCGAGCGTCAGGTCGGACGGCACGTTGAGGGAGTCCGCTCCGAGCTGCTCGTACACGGCGTACGAGGCCGGGTTGACGGGACCGGTGAGCGCGGACAGCTTGAACGTGGTGTCCGCGGGAAGCGCCCCCGCCGCGCGGAGCCGGTGCAGTGTCCACAGCACGCCCTCGTCGGCGACCAGCAGACAGCGCACGCCGAGGGAGGCGGCGCGCAGCGCGTCCTCGACGCAGCCGGCGAGAGCGTCATGGCCGCGGGCCCGCAGCCCGCCGCCGCCCGAGTCGGTGCGGGTGGCCGCCCCGATGTCCCAGGTGCCTCGGGGGCCGGTGAACAGGCAGAGCTCGATGTCCCGTCCGGCGCAGGACTCCACCATCTCGGTGATCTCGTCGTCGGTGAGCATCCACACGCCGCTGCCCTGGCTGATCCGGTGGACGGGAACGTCGAGGCGTGAGCTCTCCTTGAGGACGACGGCCAGGGCTTCCGGGCCCTCCACCGACGGGACCTCGGTGCGCCAGGTGCCGCCGTCGGGGAACGCGTGCGGGGAGGCGTCGGCCGGATCGTGGGCGGGCGCGGGATGGCCGATGCGCGCGAGGGCGTCGGCGCCGGGGCGGCGCGGGGCTGACGGGGCGGTCACTGTACTCCTTGGTTCGATATTTCGGACGACATTCGGGAGGAGGGGTGTGCGGCGGTCCGGGCGCGGGGCGACCGGACCGCCGCGGGTTTCCTGTCGGAGCCCGTCGGCGGCCTTCACGCTTCCCTCGGGGCAGGGTACGGCGGGCCCTTCAGAGGCGCAGCAGCACCTTCCCCGTCTTCGGATCGCCGCCGCCGACCAGAGCGACGGCGTCGGCGAACCGCTCCAGCGGCAACTCGTGTGTGATCAGGGGCGAGGGGTCCAGCAGTCCGAGGCCGAAGGCCCGTACGGCCTCGCACCAGGCGGACGACGGCGCGCCGAAGACGCTGCGCACCTCCAACTGGCTGACCGACAGGTGCACCGGGTCGATCCCGACGGCGCCGGCGGCGAACATCCCGGTGAGGACCACCCGGCCGCCCCGGCGTGCCAGCAGGCACGCGGAGGCCGCCGTCGGCGGGGCACCGGCGGTCTCCACCACCAGGTCGAAGCGGCCGTTCAGCTCCCGTGCCCCGGCGGGTTCGACCGACCTGCTCGCCCCGAAGCCCAGCGCCTGCTCACCGCGGGCGCCCCTGGGGTCGACCACGGTCAGCTCGGCGGGCGAGGAGGCGGCCAGCAGCTGCACCGCCAGCAGCCCCAGGGTCCCGGCACCGACCACCGCGATCCGCTCGCCCGGCCGGGGACGTCCGGCGCGTACCGCCGCGGCGACCACGGCGGCCGGCTCCAGCAGGGCAGCGGCACGCAGGTCCGCGTCGTCACCGAGCAGGTGCAGCAGCCGCGCGGGCACGGTCAGATGGTCGGCGAAGGCACCCGGCTCGGTGAAGCCGGTCTCGGCGTATCCGCCGGAGCACAGGCTCGTCTCGCCGCACCGGCACCGCTCGCACATGCCGCACGCCCGGAAGCCCTCGGCGACCGTCCTGCGGCCCACGAGCGCGGGGTCCACCCCCGGGCCGACCGCCTCCACGGTCCCGGACCACTCGTGGCCCGGGATCAGCGGATAGCGGACGTACCCCTCGGCGCGGTGGCCGTCGTAGAGCTCCCGGTCGCTCATGCAGATCCCGGCCGCGGCGACCCGCACCAGCACCTCCCCGGGCCCGGGCTCCGGCTCGTCCCGCTCGATCAGGCGGTGCGCGCCCGGCCGTTCGACCACCAGGGCACGGCTCACTTCGGCGCCCGCTTCTCCCAGCCCTCGGCCCACAGGTCGAAGCGGGCCGTCTGCTGCGGGAACTCGGCCGCCGCGTCCACGTCCAGCTCGACCCCGAGCCCCGGGGCGTGCGAGATCTCGAAGCAACCCGTCTCGGGGTCGACCTGCGGCGCGCCCTTGACCACCTTCTTGATCTCCGCGTCCGCGAAGTCGTTGAAGTGCTCCAGGATCTTGAAGTTCGGTGTGCAGGCGGCCAGTTGCAGGGAGGCCGCCGTGAGCACCGAGCCGCCGACGTTGTGCGGGGCGACCAGCATGTAGTGCGTCTCGGCGGTCGCCGCCAGCTTCCGGGTCTCCAGGATGCCGCCGATGTGCCCCAGGTCGGGCTGGATGATGTCGGCAGCCTGCGACTCGAACAGCTCGCGGAACTCGATCCGGTCGTGGATGCGCTCTCCGGTCGCCACCGGAAGGTCCACCTTCTCGGCGACCTTCGCCAGCGCCTTCAGGTTCTCCGGCGGTACCGGCTCCTCCAGCCACGCCGGGGCGAACGGCGCCAGGTCCTTCGCCAGCCGGACCGCCGTGGACGGGCTGAAGCGCCCGTGCATCTCCAGCATCAGCTCGGAGTCCGGACCGATCGCGTCGCGCACCGCCTCGATCAGGGAGACCGCGTACCGGGTCTGCTCGGCGTCGAGCTCCAGGTGCCCGGTGCCGAACGGGTCGATCTTCAGCGCCCGGTAACCGCGCGCCATCACTTCCTTGGCCGCTTTGTGGTACGCCTCCGGGGTGCGCTCGGTGGTGTACCAGCCGTTCGCGTACGCCTTGACCCTGTCGGTCACCTTGCCGCCCAGCAGCTGCCAGACCGGCACGCCCAGCGCCTTGCCCTTGATGTCCCAGCAGGCCATCTCGACGACCGCGATGCCCGACATGACGATCTCGCCGGCCCGTCCGTAGTCGCCGTACTTCATCCGTCGTACGAGGTCCTCCACCGCGAACGGGTCGGACCCGGCGATGTGGTGGGCCTCGGCCTCGCGGAGGTATCCGAGCAGCGCGTCCGTGTGCCCGAGCATCCGGGTCTCGCCGACGCCGGTGAGCCCTTCGTCGGTGTGGACGAGCACATAGGTGAGATTGCGCCAGGGGGTCCCGACGACATGAGTGCTGATTCCCGTGATGCGCACGGCAGTTGCCCTCTCGAGCTCGTTCGGTATTTCGTCATACGTTCGAAATCTTGGCGAGACCGTAATCAGCTGCTCCCAGGGGTGTCAATGGTTCGCGCACGGCCGGCCGGCGCGGGCCGGACCGGCAGGGCCATTGCCCGTCGAAGTGGGCTGCGGTTAGCCTGTGTTCGTCATACCGGCCACTGGCCGGGGTATCGAACGAATGGGTGGGTGGACGGTATGGGACGTCTTGTTCCCGCAGTGACCAGGGCGCTCGACATACTGGAACTGTTCCTGGAAGGTGACGGGACGCTCTCGGCCCCCGATGTCACCCGCAAGCTCCAACTGCCGCGCACCACCGTGCACGAGCTTCTCACCACCCTGGCCGCCCGCTCCTATCTGGTGCCCGTCGCCGAGCAGCCCGGCCGCTACCGCCTCGGGGTGCGCACCTACCAGCTCGGCAGCCGGTACGCCGAACAGCTCGACCTCGCCGCGGAGGGCCAGCTGGTCGCCCGCGAGGTGGCCGAGACCTGTGACGAGACCGTCCACGTCGCCATCCTGGAGGACGCCGACGTCATCTACATCGCCAAGGTCGACTCCACACACGCCGTCCGCATGGTGTCCGCCGCCGGACGCCGGCTTCCCGCGCACTGCACGTCCGTCGGCAAGATGCTGCTCGCCTCGCTCTCCGAGGACGAGCTCGACAGCCGCATCGAGGGACGCGAACTGGTCGCGATGACCCCCAACAGCCTCACCGACCCCGGCGAGCTGCGCGAAGCGCTCGCCGCCGTCAGGGAGCGCGGCATCGCCTCGGAGCACCGGGAGTCCAACCCGGACGTCAGCTGTGTCGCCGCCCCCGTGCGCGACAGCGCGGGCCGGGTCGTCGCCGCCCTGTCCATCTCCGTCCCCATGATCCGGTGGAGCGAGGAGCGCGAGACGGAACTCGCCGAACTGGTCTCCAAGGGCGCCGCCGACCTCTCCATCCGCCTCGGCCACCGGGACGTGCGATGAGCGCCCGCGTGATCGAGGTCGCCGCGCGGGAACACGCCGCGCTGGGCGAGGGCCCCACCTGGGACGCCGCCGCGGGCCGGCTCGTCTGGGTCGACATCCTGGGCTCCCGTGTCCACACCTACGACCCGGCGAACGGCCGGCGCACCGTCATGGCCACCGGACAGCACGTCGGCGCCGCCAAACCCCGGGCGGGCGGCGGACTGGTGGTCAACCTGCGGGACGGCATCGGACTGTACGGCCCGGACGGCGCGTTCACCTGGCTCGTCCACGATCCCGTACCGGGACGTCGCGGCAACGACGCCGCCGTCGCCCCCGACGGGGCTCTGTGGGCCGGCACCATGCGCTACGACGAGGCGAGCGGCGGCGGCACCCTCTTCCGCACCGCCCCCGACGGCTCCGTCACGCCGGTCTTCTCCGATGTGGCCGTCAGCAACGGCACCGGATGGAGCCCGGACGGCACCCTCATGTACTACGTCGACAGCCCCACCCGCCGCATCGACGTCTGCCGCACCGACGGGCGGCGCGTCCTGGACCGCAAGCCGCTGGCCACCGTCGAGCCCGGCGCCGGATACCCCGACGGCCTCACCGTCGACGCCGAGGGATGCGTCTGGGTGGCCCTGTGGGACGGCGGCGCGATCCGCCGCTACACACCGGACGGCCGACTGGACCGGATCGTCCCGCTGCCCGTCCGGCGCCCCACCGCCTGCGCGTTCGGCGGCCCGGACCTGCGCGACCTGTACATCACCACCGCCCGGACCGGCCTGGACGGACCCCACCCGCTCTCCGGATCCCTGCTCGTCGTGCCGGGCGCCGGACAGGGGCTCGACGGCACCCCGTTCGGAGGCTGACCGGCCCCGTTGCTAGGATCGCGCACCTTGCTTCGGCGGCACGGGGGCCGGTTCCGGACAACTCATCATCAGACAGATCGCGCGACGAAGCGCAGGGAGAGGCCGCCCGTGGGGACATCCACCGATGACGCCGCCACGGAGTTCCATGACTTCTTCGAGCGTCACTACGCCGAACTGGCCCGCCTCGCCCACCTGCTGACGGGGGAGGCGGACGCCGCCGACGACCTCGCCGCGGACGCGCTGCTCGCCCTGTGGCACCGGTGGGACCGCGTACGCGCCGCCGAACACCCCGGCGCGTACGCGCGCGGCGTCGTCGCCAACCTCGCCCGCAGCAGGATCCGCAGCGCGGTACGCGAACGCCGCCGCGTCGCGCTGTTCTGGTCACAGCGCTCCGAGCACATCGACGATCCGGACATACCGGCCGTCGTCGACGTGCAGGGAGCGCTGCGGCGGCTGCCCTTCCGCAAACGCGCCTGTGTGGTGCTGCGCCACGCCTTCGACCTCTCCGAACGGGAGACCGCGCTCACCCTCGGCATCTCGGTGGGTACGGTGAAGAGCCAGACGTCGAAGGCCGTGGCGCAGCTGGAGCAGATGCTCGGCAACCGGGCCGCGTCCCACTTGGTGGGAGGGAGGAAGCAATGGACGAACTGAAACGCCGACTGCGTGAGGCTGCCCACGCGCACCACCCCGATCGCGCGCGCATCCTCGCGCGCGTCGAGCGCGGCAGGGCGGCACCCGCCGATCCGGCTCCGGTCCGGCGCACCGCGGGCGCCTCCTGGCTGCGGGTCGTCGGCGCCACCGCCGCCGTCGCCGCCGTCCTGGCCGTCGGCGGGTACGCCGTGGCCTCCGTGCTCCACGACGACGGTCCCGCCACGGCGGCCGTCCCACCCGTGCCCGAGGACCGGACTCCCGGGCAGGACCGGCCCGGCGTGACCCCGGGGCCGACCGGGCAGCCCCCGGTCACGGACGGCTACCTGTCCGGTGAGGGCGTCATCGACCCGCACAGCAACCGCTTCTGGGCGCAGAGCAACCTCACCCTCGGGACCGCCGAGCCCCTGAGCGCCCTCACCGTCGAAGTGCGCGTCGCCCTGACCGGCGGCGTCGCCGACACCGGTAACTGGCGTTCGCTGCCCGTCGAGGACTTCACCGTCTCGGTGCGCGAGCGCGGCGGCGCGTTGGTCTACACCTGGGTGCTCAAGCCGGACCGTACCGCCCCGGCCGGACGGCACGTCTTCGCGGGCCAGTACAACCACGCCGAGGGCGGCCGCGACGCCAGGGCCGACCGGTACACCATCACCGCCACCTCCGCCGACGGGCGCAAGGCCACCGTCCGGGGCGGATTCGGCGCCGCGTCGTAGGGCCTGCACGCCCCGCCGCCCCGGGCCGCGGAGCGCGCACCACCACGCCCTCCGCGCCCGGCGCGGGGCCGGATCGCGGCGGCGGGGGCGGCCACGCGGCCCCGGCCCTCCCGGAAGATCTTGGAAATGGGCGGCAACCCCGTTCGGACGGGCGACGACCACAAGGCGCAAGGTCGCACCCCCCCACCGAAGGGAACGGGACACATGAGCCAACGAGCCGAACTGCGCCAGGGCCGCCGGCGGCGCCTGACGCGACGACGCGCCCTCGGGGCGCTCGCCGGTGCCGTCGCCCTCACCGGCACCATGATCGTCACCAATGCGATGGTCGCGCCCGCGGGCGCCGCGGCCGCCTGGCCGACCCCCACCGGCAGCAAGGCCGTACCGGCCACCATCAAGGTCACCGGCACCCACGACGGTGGCATGCTGCGCCACTACGGCACCGGTGATCTCGGCAGCGGCGGACAGGACGAGGGCCAGGCCCCGCTGTTCGAGCTCGCGGACGGCGCCGTGCTGAAGAACGTCGTTCTCGGCTCCCCGGCCGCCGACGGCGTCCACTGCATGGGCAGTTGCACCCTCCAGAACGTCTGGTGGGAGGACGTCGGCGAGGACGCCGCCAGCTTCAAGTCCAAGTCGGCGGGAGCGGTCTACACCGTCACCGGCGGCGGCGCGAAGAAGGCGTCCGACAAGGTCTTCCAGTTCAACGGCGCGGGCAAGCTGGTCATCACCGGGTTCCAGGTGGCCGACTTCGGCAAGCTGGTGCGCTCCTGCGGCAACTGCTCCACCCAGTACAAGCGCACCATCGTCGTCGACGACGTGGACGTGACCGCGCCCGGCAAGTCCCTGGTCGGCATCAACACCAACTACGGCGACACGGCCACCCTGAGCAACATCCGCATCAAGGGTGACAGCAGCAAGAAGATCAAGCCCTGCGTCCGCTACACGGGCAACAACACGGGAGCCGAGCCCAAGGAGACCGGCAGCGGCCCCGATGGCACCTACTGCCGCTACACCGCCTCGGACATCACCTACCAGTGATCCCCGGCACCACCTGGGGAGTGTCCGGAAGGTATCGGCGTGCGACCGGAGGGCGGAGCGGCCCAGGCGAGACGTTCCGGACACGACCTGGGGGCGTCTCGCCGGTCCTGCCGGGCTCGACGACGCCCTTCGGGCGGACGACGCCATGGTGATGACACCGCCCAAGCCCTCGCCGACGAGACCGGCGAGGGCACCATCTCCGCACGGCCGAGGCGCCGGCCCCCCGCCTCGGCCGGGCCCCGCCGGCCCCCCGCCCGGGGGCCCGTCACCCATGAATCCGGTACGGGAGGCCGACCGCCTCGTGTCCCGCGGCAGCGGGGACAATGGCCCGGTGACACACCTCTACCGCGTACTCGGCACCACCCAGGCACTGGGCCCGGACGGTGCCGAGATCCCGCTCGCCGGAGCCCGGCTGAGGGCGTCGCTCACCGCACTCGCGGCGGCTGCCGGGCGTGTCGTCACCGCCCCGGAGCTGGCCGCCCAGGTGTGGACCGGTGAAGCGGTGCCGGCCGACGAGACCGCCGCCGTCCAGGCCCTGGTCGGGCGGCTGCGCCGGGCCCTCGGCCGGGGAGCGGTCGCCTCCGCGCCGGGCGGCTACCGCCTCGACGTCCGGCCCGAGGACATCGACCTGTTCCGGTTCGAGCGACTGGCCGGCGACGGCACGGCCGCCCTCGACGCCGGCCGTCCGGCCGACGCCGCCCGGCTGCTCGACGAGGCGCTGGGCCTGTGGCGCGGTCCCGCGCTCGCCGACCTGCCCGCGCGGGACACCGATGCCCTGGCGGTCCGTGCCGAGCGGCGCCGGACCGAGGCGCGAAGGGCCCGGCTCGCCGCCGAGGTGGCGCTCGGCCGCGCGGAGGGCACACTGATCCCCCTCGCCGAGCTGACCGCCGGCCACCCGCTGGACGAGCCCCTCGCGGCGCTGCGGATCAAGGCGCTGCGCGCGGCCGGGCGCCCCGCCGAGGCGCTCCAGGTCTACGAGGAGATGCGGGCCGGGCTGGCCCGGCGGCTCGGTACGGACCCCGGCCCGGAACTGCGCGCCCTCCACGCCGAGCTGCTCGCACCGGCCGGGGGCGCGCCGAGGGTGACCTCCGGGGCGCCCACGGAGAGCCCGCGACGCCGGACCGTGCCGGGAAACCTGCCGGCGGTCCTCACCTCCTTCGTCGGACGCGAGCGTGAACTGGAGGATCTGGCAGGGGAGTTGCGGCAGTGGAGGTTGCTCACCCTGCTCGGGCCCGGGGGCGTGGGAAAGACCCGCCTCGCCCTGGAAGCGGCGTCGACGCCGGCGCCGGACACGGAGTCCGGCGCGGACGTCGAGGGCCGGTGGCCCGACGGCGTATGGCTCGTCGAGCTCGCTCCGGTCCGGGACGAGGGTGTCGTCCCCGAGACGGTACTGACCGCGCTCGGGGCCCGTGAACCCCTCGGCTGGGCGGTGGAGGGGCACGGGGGTGATGCGTTGGCGCGTCTGGTGGAGCATTGCGCGCGGCGGCGGATGCTGGTGGTGCTGGACAACTGTGAGCATGTGGTGGGTGCGGCCGCGGTGGTGGCGGAGCGGCTGGTGGGGGTGT
>NZ_JAQYXC010000305.1:0-302 GCF_036322365.1 Streptomyces sp. SP18CS02 | reverse complement strand
TGGTTGGGGGTGGTATTTCTTTTGTGTGGGGGGGTTTTGGGGGTGTGTTGTGTTTAGTCGTTTATATTTTTGTTTTGTTGGTTGTTTTTATTGGGTTGTGTGTTTTTCTGTTTGTCGTACTGCTTTTTGCCGGGTTCCCGCGGGCGCCCTCGCCCCCCCCCGCCCCCCCCCCCCCGCCGCCGGCGCGGCGCGCGAGCGGCGTCCCGGCCCCGCCCGCCTCCCCCCGCGGCGGGCGCCCGCCCGCCGCCGCGGCGGGCTCCGCGGCGGGCCGCCTCGCCGGCAGCGCCCCGGCCGCGCCGGCC
>NZ_JAQYXC010000304.1:0-305 GCF_036322365.1 Streptomyces sp. SP18CS02 | reverse complement strand
AGTTCACGGCGCCGCCGGCCTGGAGCTCGCGATGGCGGCGACGGACGAACTCCTCGGGCGTCTCGTCGAACTCCGCCAGCACGTCGAGCACCACCCGGGGCCCCTCCCCGCGCGGGAGCGCGGTGCTGCGGCCCAGATGGTCGATGAGGTCGTCATGCGCCGGGCGGCGGTCGAGCACCCGTAGATACTGGGGTCAGGAAGCGGTGCTTTGCAAGAATCCTGCCCGATATCGGGCAGGACTCTTCGTGATCCACCTCAAGCGCGCGTGGAATCGGCCCGTCCGTGGTGCAGCGACCGAGACCCGT